>CAZQOH010000179.1:0-5117 GCA_964594355.1 uncultured Desulfobacterales bacterium | reverse complement strand
ACCATGTAGTGTAATTGAAACCAAGTTTTGAGACATAAATTCAGAAACAAAGGGGAGTTCCATGTCTAAACCTTGACTTAAGCCATAAATGGCTATATTACGTTAAACTATTATCTCACCTCTTATCCAAGGAGAATCCCATGGCAAGAAGAAAGGGGAAATCCATAAGTTTTGATGCAATGATAAAATTCTTTATGCAAAATTATAACATTCCTACCAAGAAAGATATAGAAAAGCTTATGGCCAGAATGGACCGACTCGAAACACTTATTAACACTTTAGCAGTATCTGGAAAAAACGGACGCGTGTCTGATAGGGGTATTGCCAAAAATAAAGCATCAGGCATGACAGCCTCTGATATAGTGTTGGATGTAATAAAGAGATCCAAAAAAGGTGTAGGTTTTGCCTATATCCAAAGCAAAACAGGTTTTGGAGACAAAAAACTAAGAAATATTATTTTTCGGTTGCACAAACTTTGTAAAATTACCCGCAAGAGTAGAGGAATATATATGATTGATGAAGTCATAAAAAGTTGAATATATCAATCGTCAATCTTCAATTCCAAAAGGACTTCCTGATGAAAAAGATTATAGACAAAAATAATCCAAATCTAAAAGAAGATGACAGCATTTTCGGCTATCGTATTAAACAGATAGCTAAACTTGAGCAAATCAATTCATTTTTCTATTCACTTGAGCATAATGCTACGGGAGCTAAGCATATCCACATAAGTAATAATGACAAGGAAAACA
Source organism: uncultured Desulfobacterales bacterium (assembly GCA_964594355.1). Lineage (GTDB taxonomy): Bacteria > Desulfobacterota > Desulfobacteria > Desulfobacterales > JAUVVS01 > JAUVVS01. The sequence goes on along the minus strand of CAZQOH010000179.1, from coordinate 4,365 downwards.
CATTCAGCGTGGCCTTTAAGACCGTGCCAAAGGATTCAACCGGTGTTGCACATATCTTGGAGCACACTGTTCTGTGTGGTTCTAAAAGATTTCCTATACGCGATCCTTTTTTTTCAATGCTGAAAAGAAGCCTGAACACCTTTATGAACGCCTTTACAGCGTCTGACTGGACAATGTACCCTTTTTCCACCCAAAACAGGAAAGACTTTTACAATCTTATGGATGTTTATCTTGATTCTGTCTTTGCTCCAAATTTAGAAGGACTTAGTTTTAGACAGGAGGGACATCGCTTTGAAATTGAAGATGATCCGCAAGATCCTGATTCTTACAGACTGGTTTATAAGGGCGTCGTGTACAACGAGATGAAGGGCGCCATGTCATCACCTGATCAGGTATTAACAAGGAATCTTTTAAAAGCCCTGTATCCTTCTACAACTTACAAACACAATTCAGGAGGTGATCCGGTCGTAATTCCTACATTGACATATGATCAGCTTGTTGCTTTTCACAGACGACATTATCACCCAAGTAATGCATTTTTTTATACCTATGGGAATCTCCCGTTAACGGAACACCTGAATTTTATCACTAATAAAATATTAAATAATTTTGAACGTATTGATCCCAAAACGGATGTGCCTTCCCAGCCCCACTGGGGCAAACCGAAAAACGTGGCATATCCATATCCACTCGGACAAAATGAAGATCCATCAAAAAAATATCAAATTTGTTTGGCGTGGCTGACTTCGGATATCAAAGATACTTTTGAGGTCCTTATTCTTACGTTTCTTGAGCAGATTCTTTTAGGGAATCCCGCATCTCCCCTTCGCAAGGCACTGATAGATTCAGGACTCGGAACCGCCTTAAGTGATGGAACCGGCTTTGACGCTGATAACAGGGATACCTTATTTGCTTGTGGTCTGAAGGATGTGAAAGAATCTGCTGATGGAAAAATCGAGGAAATTATATTTGATGTTTTAAAGAACCTTGTAACAGGGGGAATTGACAAAAAACTGATTGAATCTGCTATTCATCAGATTGAATTTCATCGAAAGGAGATCACAAACACGCCATATCCATTTGGTATTAAATTGTTATTATCATTTTCAGGCTGTTGGTTTCATGGGGGTGACCCGGAAAGAATTTTAAAGTTCGACGCGGACCTTAAGCGGCTTAGGGATGAACTTTCTAAAGGACCTGTTTTTGAAAACCGAATACAAAAGTATTTATTAGATAATCCCCACAGAGTACTTTTTAAACTTGTCCCTGATCAGTTGATGGAACAGAAGGAAAACCTTAGAGCCGCGGCCGAGCTTGAAAGTATCAAGGCAAAAATGTCGCAATATGACCTTAATAAAATAAAAGAAAATGGGGATGCTTTAAAACAACTCCAGGATACCACTGAAGATATTTCTTGTCTTCCCACCTTAGAGAGGAAAGATATTCCTCCATCAATTGAAATCATAAAAGAAACAACTTCATATAGCATTGCAAAAGCTACTTGCTATAAACAGCCAACCTCCGGAATTTTTTACTTTTCAACTGTCGCCGGAACCGGATCTTTACAGAAAAGTCTGATACCTCTCGTTCCTTTTTTCTGCTTTGCGCTCCCGAAAATAGGCACTTTAATTCATGACTTCACCGAGGTGGCTCAGCGTATTGATGCTTATACCGGTGGCATCAGCTTATTAGCCAATGCACGCACCAGTTTCGACGCACAGGGTTCTTGTGTCCCTTTTATTTCATTGAACGGAAAATGTCTTGTCCGTAATCAGGAAAGGATGTTTGAAATTATTGAAGAGCTTTTATGCAAATTCGATTTTTCGGATCTGGTTCGCCTGAAGAGCCTTCTTCTTGAATACAGAGCCGGTATAGAATCCATGATTATACATAATGGTCATGGGTTTGCAATTTCGCTTGCTTCTCGAAACTTTTCACAAGCGTTTGCACTTAGCGAAATTTGGTCCGGTATACACCAATTACAAAGCATAAAAGATATTACTGATAATCTTAAAGACGATAAATTAAAATCGATTTCTGAAGATTTGGCATTAATCGGCAAAAGCCTTTTAACAAACAATAAACAAAAAATTGTGTTAATTGGTGAAGATCAAGCATTATCAGACGCATCTTCCCACACCGTATCTTTACAAAATGAACTTGGTAAAGGAGACTCTGACGGTTTTGTTCCGCCGAAAATCACGGTTGGTGATAAAATTCCTAGGGAAGGATGGAGCACTTCTTCTGCTATCTCCTTCGTGGCTCAGACGTTTAAGACCGTCAATATGGAACATGAAGATGCTCCTGCCTTATCTGTGATAAGCAAAATTCTTCGAGCCATGTATATTCACCGCGAGATTCGGGAAAAGGGGGGTGCATATGGAGGATATGCCATTTACAATCTTGAAAACGGGCTTTTTTGTTTTGCTTCATATAGAGATCCCCACATAGTTTCTACCCTGAATGTATATGAAGCAGCTACGTCTTTCATAAGGTCAGGAAAATATAACGATGAAGATGTCAAGGAGGCTATCCTGCAAATATGCTCTGGAATTGACAAACCGGACCCGCCGGGCCCTGCGGCCAGGAAGGCGTTTTACAGAAAATTGGTTTCTCTTACAGATGAGTCCCGGAAACGTTTCAAAAAGAAGCTCCTTGAATTGACATACAAAGAGGTTGCCGGGGTTGCAGAGAAATATTTTAATGAAAACGGAGAGGGTAGGGCAGTTGCAGTAATATCAAGTGAAGATAGATTGAAAGAGGCAAACAAAAAGATTGAAGGTGATCCACTAGAACTTAACAGGATTTAAAAACCGCAAGGGTCGACCTTGTTGCTATACTAAGCGCCTATACTTCCAGCCCCATCTTACCCGGATTAAGAATATTATTGGGATCAAACAATCTCTTTATGTCATGCATCACATCGATAGCCGTTTGGTCGTGTTCCAGTGTTATGTAAGGCGCTTTAGCAAGACCAATGCCGTGCTCACCACTAAGGGTGCCGCCCAAATCGCAAGTTAGTTTAAAGATCTCAGCCACCACTTTACGGAGCTGCTTAACCTGATCCGGATCAGAGCGATCATACATTATCTTGGGATGGAGGTTGCCGTCACCTGCATGGCCAAAAACAACAAAAGGTAGACCGTGGTTCCGCACAATTTTTGATATACCAGTCAGAAGATTTGGCACCATGGATATGGGAACTGCCACGTCCTCTGAAACATTGTTGGGTTGAATTTGAGCAACGATACTGCTGATTGACTTTCGGATCCGCCATAATTCATCAGCCTCTTCAATAGAGTCGGCTATTTGAATATCTGCGGCGCTGTTTTTCCTGAATATCTCGATCACCTTTTCCATCTGGAAAGAGGTTTCAGCCCTAGTATAGCCATCGGTTTCTACCAGGATTATGGCCGTGACATCCGGCAAATTCATGCTATTATGATCTTGTAAAACTTTGATGGTGTTTTCGTCCAGCACTTCGAGGACACTTGGAATAATACCGGAGTGCATAATATCACTGACAGCCCGACCTGCGTCCCTGAGACTGGAAAACAAGGCCATACCGGTTTTAAAGGACGTGGGTTTTGGATTGATTTTTAGGGTGATTTCGGTAATTATGCCGAGAGTGCCTTCAGATCCGACAAAGAGCCGGGTTAAGTCATAGCCGGAAGCGCATTTCATACAATTTGATCCGGTTCGCATAACTGAACCATTTGGGAGAACCACCTCAAGCCTCATCACGTAGTCCCTTGTCACCCCGTATTTAGCTCCTCTGATTCCGCCGGCATTTGTGGCTACATTTCCTCCAAGGGTACAAACATTGCCGCTGGCAGGATCCGGTGGAAAGAAAAAACCGTATGGAGCCAGAGCCTTTTTCAGATCGGCATAGACTACTCCCGGCTGGACAACGGTGAGACGATCTTCTATCCGAATATCAAGAATTTTATTCATCCGGCACATGTCTAAAACGAGACCCCCGTGAGCCGGAACTGCCGCACCGGCCAGGCCGGTTCCAGCCCCTCGAGGAATAACCGGAAAGTTATGTTTATTGGCTATTGCGAGTATCCTGGAAACTTGTTTTGTGCTGGCAGGCCATATTGCTGCCTCTGGCCGATGAAAGTGGTCTGAAGCATCGTTGGAATAAGATACCATGTCGATTAAAGAATCCGTGAAGTTTTTTTGATCCACAATATCAATTAAAGCATCTTTAATAATGTCATCCATTTCTCATTCCTCATGGGTCTTTAATTATATTTATAGTGTTTTTCAAAATAACGTTTCGTTTCAAAGAATGTAAGCAGCGTCTGAGCGGCGCGTTTCTGAGAAAATGTCTCAACTCAGAGATTAATTACACTACAAGCT
>CAZQOH010000178.1:0-5148 GCA_964594355.1 uncultured Desulfobacterales bacterium | reverse complement strand
TACAAAGATTCTTGACTTAGAAATGAAAAGTTCTTATGTGTTACGTGATATATAATAAAAAATTTTTCTGTGCTCTCCGAGCGCTCTGTGGTGAAACATACATATGGAATTAATAATAAAATGAAGAAAAAAATAAAGAAAATAATCCTTGAGGCCGCGAAAAGCGCATTTGAAAAGGGGGAATTACCTTTTTCAGAATTTCCGGTGGTTGAAGTTGAGGAACCTAACATAGCCTCACATGGTGATTTTTCAACAAACATTGCAATGGTTATGTCATCTGTGCAGAAAATGCCACCCAGGAAGATTGCAGAAACGATTTTAAAGAATATGAATGACCAGGATGGTTTTCTCGCTGACACTAAAATCGCCGGACCCGGTTTTATAAATTTTTTCATTAAACCATTCTCCTGGTATCCTGTTTTACATGAAATTCATAAAGAAGATACCCTATACGGTGTCTCAAATATTGGTAAAGGGGAAAAAATCCAGGTGGAATATGTAAGTTCTAATCCCACGGGACCACTCCATGTTGGACACGGCAGGGGTGCTGCTGTAGGTGACAGCCTAGCAAATATCCTTTCATTCAGTGGATATGATGCTCAAAAGGAATACTATATCAATGATTCGGGAAGGCAGATAAATACACTGGGGCGTTCTATATTTTTGCGTTATAAAGAATTATTCGAAGAAGATATTCAGTTTCCTTCGGACTGTTACCAGGGGAGTTATATAATTGATTATGCAATAAAAATAAGGGAACAAAAAGGGAGTGATCTCCTTGACCAGGAAGAAACGGAAGCCGTTTCTTATTGTGCACATTTCGCAGCCGGCGAAATAATCGAAGGCATCAAGGGTGATCTTGAATCTTTTGGCGTAAAATTTGACAATTGGTTCAGCGAACAAAGCCTTTATGACTCCGGTATGGTAGATGAGGTGATTAACGATTTTAAAAGCCGAAAAATCGTTTATGAAAAGGATGGGGCCCTTTGGTTTAGAACGAGCGATTTTGGAGATGAAAAGGATCGTGTGGTTGTCAAAAAAAACGGTGAGACAACCTATTTTGCTTCAGATATTGCATATCATCAGAATAAGTATGATCGTGGGTTCCGGCGGGTTATTGATGTCTGGGGTGCGGATCACCACGGATATATTCCACGCATGACAGCCTCCATAGAAGCATCCGGTCGAAAAAGAGAACAGTTTAATGTAATTCTGGTTCATCTTGTAAATCTTTTAAGAGGTGGTAAACCGGTTGCAATGTCGACCAGGGCTGGTGAATTTGTTACACTAAAGGATGTCATCAGCGAAGTGGGGCGCGATGCGACAAGATTCATATTTCTAACACGGCATTATGAAAGTCCGTTAGATTTTGATCTCGAGCTTGCTAAGAAAAAAACGAATGAGAATCCTGTCTATTACGTGCAATATGTACACGCCAGAATCTCCAGCATATCCCGCAAAGGGCAGGAGAGGGGAATAGATCAGGTGGCTTGGGATGACGATGCTATAGCCATGCTGAAAGCACCCGAAGAGATCAATCTTATTAAAGTCATGGCCCGTTATCCAGAGGTTGTGAAAAGCAGTGCGGAGTCTATGGAACCTCATCGCATAACATTTTATCTGATGAACCTTGCATCATCTTTTCATGCATATTACAATAAACACAGGGTCTTGTCGGATGATCCTGTTTTAACCCGCGGCCGGCTTTATCTGGTACTTGCAGTAAAAAAAGTTATTCGAAACGCTCTTGGCCTCCTGGGTGTGTCCGCCCCTGAAAAAATGTAAGTATTTAGTAATAGTTAACCGCTCTGCGGTGAACTATTGCCAATTATCATGTTAATCATGTTAATCCTGTCTAAAATAAATGAAAAAAAAAGCGAAATCTTTGCCTAAAAAGAAAAAACCTTCTTCAAAACCTTCTTCAAAACCTTCTCAAAAAGGATTTAAGTTCTGGTTTTTTTTGCTTTTCTTTACTTCAGCGTGGATGTTTGTTCTGGGTGTGCTTGTGGGAAGAGGTACCGCCCCTGTCCATTTTGATATTGAAAAACTTCAGAAAGAATTAGCCGGCTTAAAACAAGCTGCAATCGAAAGGGAAGAAAGAAGGTACAAAATCAGCCCCAAAGCTATATCTGACGCCAACACTTTTGGTTTTTATGAAACGCTGAAAGGAAAAAAGAGTAATGTTAAACTGTATCCAAGTAAGTCTAAACAAAAAAGAAAAACTTTGCCGGAAAAGGTTGTTCAAGGAACAAAAAAACGAGGAACAACTGATAAGAAAAAAGCAGTCAAGACTCTTCAAGATAGTCAAACATCTGCCTCAAGCAAGAAAACCGATAATGGGAGAATCCTTACAATCCAAGTAGCTTCCTTAAAAGATCCGAAAGCTGCCGATAAGTTGGTAACAAAACTCAAGAAAAAAGGATATGCCGCATATAAGACAACTGTTGATATTTCTGGAAAGGGAATCTGGCATAGGATTAGGATAGGATATTTCAAAAATAGGACTGACGCTAAAAAGATCCTTAATAAGCTAAGAAAAGAAAATCGAAAAGGGATTCTGATGTATCGCGAAAAATAGTTATTAGTTATCTGTTATTGGTTATTAGATGATGATGAAAATTTCCATTTGCCAATAACCAAAATCGAATAACGAAAAACGGAGAACCACTATGAAAATAACTAAAGAAGAAGTGCTTTACGTGGCGAACCTTGCCCGCCTCGAAATGGATGAGGGATCCATAGATAAATTAGCACGCCAGATAGGAACCGTATTGGAATATGTCGATACGCTTAATCAGGTTGACACAGAAGGTGTTCCGCCAACCTCTCACGCGATTTTTCTGACAAATGCGTTTAGAGAAGACGAGATTATAAAACATCTGGATAGGGAAGCGGCACTTGCCAATGCCCCTGAAAAAGAAGATGAAAATTTTGTGGTTCCAAAAGTGATTGAGTAAAAGGAGCTCCACTGTATGAATTTGCATGAACTTACTATAGAAAAGGCACACGGGCTATTAAAACAAAAGGATATATCTTCACAGGAGTTGACCAGGGCTGTTCTTGACCGTATAGACACCATTGATGAAAAAGTAGGCGCCTATATTACCGTGGCGCGTGAAACGGCAATGACCCAGGCTGATCTTGCAGATAAGGCAATCGGCGAAGGGAACATTTCACCCCTTACCGGAATTCCCCTGGCGATAAAAGATCTTATTTGTACAAAAAACCTTCGCACAACCTGTGCATCAAAAATTTTAGAAAATTTCATGCCCCCCTATGATGCAACAGTTATAAGGAAGCTGAAGCGAGCAGGTGCCGTGATTCTCGGGAAGACAAACATGGATGAATTTGCCATGGGTTCATCCACGGAGCATTCAAACATAAAGTTGACCCACAACCCATGGGATTTGACGCGTATTCCCGGCGGATCAAGCGGAGGATCCGCAGCGGCAGTTGCGGCCGACATGTGTTTAGGCGCTCTGGGTTCTGATACGGGCGGGTCTATACGTCAGCCTGCATCACATTGCGGTATTGTGGGGATGAAGCCTACATATGGGATGGTATCTCGTTTCGGACTTGTTGCCTTTGCTTCATCACTTGACCAGATTGGTCCCCTTTCAAAAGATGTTACAGATAGTGCCTTGCTGATGAATGCCATCTCAGGTTATGATTCTAAAGATTCCACGTCAGTACCAAAGGATGTACCTGATTTTATATCTTTTCTTGAAGACGATCTAAAGGGAATTACCATCGGAATTCCCCGAGAGTATAATGCGGTGGACGGTCTTGATTCAGATGTTTCGGCTGCGGTAAAGAATGCCATTAAGATTATCGAAAAGCTCGGTGCTAGATGTATTGAAGTCTCTCTTCCTCATACGGAATTTGTAGTGGCGGCCTACTATGTTATTGCACCTTCAGAAGCCAGTTCAAATCTTGCCAGGTACGATGGTGTAAAATACGGTTTCAGGGATAAAGATAACAAGAATATCATTCAAATGTATAAAAAGACCCGGTCAAAAGGATTTGGCCGTGAAGTTCAACGGCGTATCATCATAGGGACTTATTCTCTTTCAGCAGGGTATTATGATGCTTATTATGGTAAGGCCTCCCAGGTACGTACGTTAATTATGGAGGATTTTAAAAAGGCTTTTGAAATTTGCGATGTACTTCTATCTCCTGTAGCTCCTACTTCGGCATTCAGGATAGGAGAAATGAGAGACGACCCCCTTACCATGTATTTGTCCGACATATTTACACTATCGGCAAACCTTGCCGGAATACCCGGTATGTCCGTACCATGCGGATTTTCAGCAGATGGTCTTCCAATTGGACTTCAGATAATGGGAAAGCATTTTAACGAAGAAATGCTTTTCAAGGTAGCTTACAATTTTGAACAAAACACAGATTTTCATAAGAAGAAACCGCAAATATAAAATACTTTCGTAAAAAGACCGCTTTGCTGACTTTTTACGAGACCATCAAAATTATGATTAATTAATTTAGGAGAAATACCATGAGCATTCAGCCGGAAGGTGAAGATTTGAGGAAAGCGGTCAAGTGGGTTTCTGACGAACGAAAGTTTAACCCGGATAAAACTTTGCAAAAGTTAATCGAAGAGGCCTGTATAAAATTTAATCTCTCACCAAAAGATGGAGATTTTTTAGCCCGATTTGTAAAGAGTGTTTAGTATTAAGATTATTAGAGCCTGTTCAATAATTAAAGCTTCAGAAGGGGAAGCTTGTAGTGTAATTAATCTCTGAGTTGAGACATTTTCTCAGAAACGCGCCGCAAGAATTAACAAAAGAATGGGTATGGCTTCGGCTATTCAGAGCCCCTGGCCAGCGGCTCACCGGCAAATCCTGGCGGAGATGAAGAAAAAACTTGAGAAATACCTGGACGAGCTCACCAAGGGCAAGAAGCCCTGCAAAGTGCGTATTGTAATGGAGTGATCAACAAAGGATAATAATATGACAAAAGACGAATTGATCAAACTCCTTAATGGGCATGAATGGAATAATGTTGAGTTTAAGAAGGCTCAGCGCGATGTGCCTGAGTCCGATAATGACCGCTCGCGCAAGACCTTTAAAATACATTTGCCTTTGGCAAAAGACCAAGTTACACCACAAGTCGCCGAACAAGTCACCGAAC
>CAZQOH010000177.1:0-5149 GCA_964594355.1 uncultured Desulfobacterales bacterium | reverse complement strand
GTAAGCCGTTTCGCACCAATTCAGGGGTGCGAAACTTGAGTTATTAGTTTAAGGTATCAAATTTCAGAACTAAGAAACTAAGAATTTCTTCAGTGGACTTCCGCCCAATTCTCACCACATCCGACATTCACCTTAAGCGGCACCCTGAGGTCCCAGATACCCTCCATAATCTCTCTTATGAGATTTTTTGCCTCATCGAGTTCATCAGGAGGTACTTCAAATATAAGCTCATCATGAACTGAAAGTAGCATTGCAGTCTGAAAACCTTTTTCCGTAAATACAGCGTCCACTTTTATCATTGCCAGCTTTATAAGGTCTGCCGCCGTACCCTGAATAGGGGTATTGATTGCCGTCCTCTCGGCAAACTGGCGCAGGTTTCTATTGGAACTGTTTATATCCGGCAAAAAACGGATTCGACCGAGAAGAGTGCTAGTCTGTTTTGATTCTTTGGCATCTTTGATGGCACGGTCAATAAACTGTTTAACACCTTTGTACCTTGCAAAGTAATTATCAATATACGATTTTGCCATCTTCTGGCTTATACCCAGTTCTTTTGAAAGGCCAAAAGGGCTCATACCGTATACGATACCGAAGTTTATAATTTTTGCCTGCCTCCTTAGCTCAGAATCAATAAAAGATGGAAAAACTTGAAACACCTCGGTTGCCGTACGGGTGTGGATATCCTCATCATCCATAAAAGCTTTTATCAGGATTTGATCTTCCGAATAGTGTGCAAGAATACGAAGTTCTATCTGGGAGTAATCGGCTGAAACCATGTGCCATCCCTTTTTTGGCACAAACGCTCTTCGTATTTCCCTCCCCTCTTCCGTCCTGACAGGAATGTTTTGAAGATTCGGATCAGAACTGCTTAGACGGCCTGTGGCGGTAACCGTTTGGTTATATGAAGTATGGATACGACCCGTTTCCGGATTAATAAGGTCTATCAAAGCATCCGCATATGTTGATTTCAATTTTGCCAATGTCCTATGCCTCAATATCATGGCGGGAAGTTCATGAAGGGAGGCAAGCGACGTTAAAACATCAACATCCGTGGAATAGCCGGTCTTTTTTTTAGTCTTTTTCCGGACGGGTAATTCAAGTTTTTCAAAAAGTATCTTTCCCAGCTGCTGTGAAGACCTTATGTTGAATTCTTCGCCGGCAACCGAGTATATTATCTTTTCGAGTTCATCAAGTTGATGTTCAAATGACTTTGATAGAAGGTTGAGTCTATCTTTATCTACAAATATTCCCGTCATCTCCACTTTCATCAAAACAGGTATAAGAGGCATCTCCACTTTTTCAAAAAGTTCTACCAGATCCATCTCATTAATTTTAGGCATCAAAACGTTGTAAGCCATAAGTGTGATGTCTGCATCCTCGCATGCATAGGGCACTGCCCTTTCCAGTGGCACCTCGTTAAAACCCATAATTTTTTTGCCTTTACCGGTTACTTCTTTGTATGAAATCGTTTTATGGTCAAGAAAATCGAGCGCAATTTGATCCAGACCGTGTGCCCGTTTTGAAGGATTAATGAGATAAGATGCAAGCATAGTGTCGGACATTATCCCATCAAGGTTTATTCCATGGCGTGAAAGAACCATCCAGTCATATTTTATATTCTGTCCGATTTTTTTGATTTCCGGGTTTTCAAGTACAGGTTTAAGTAGCTTTAAAGCATCTTGAAGATCAAGCTGCTCAGGAACACCCTCATAATTATGGGCACAGGGAATATAAAATGCCTCATCAGGTTTTATTGAAAAGGATAATCCCACAATCGCGGCTTTCATGGGATCTTTGGAAGTAGTCTCCGTATCAAGGGCAAAGATTCCTGCACCCTTAAGTGATACAATCAGATCATTAAGTGCATTCAAGCTCTGAATTGACTGGTAGTTCTTTTTGGAAAGGTCTCTTTTTCCCTGAAATGTCTGCTGTAATTGCCTGAATTCCAATTCCTTAAATAACTCGGAAAGTTGAGCGTTATCAGGATCTTTAAGCTCAAAGTCTTGTAAATCAAATTGTAAAGGAACCTTTGTATCTATTTTGACAAGCTCTCTGCTCAAAAAAGCCTGGTCTTTATACTTAACCAGGTTCTCATGCTGTTTTTTCTTTGTTATCTTATCAACCTGTTCATATAATTGTTCCATACTTCCAAAGTTTTGAATCAGAGATAGTGCCGTTTTTTGGCCTATACCGGGCACGCCGGGAATATTATCCGATGTATCTCCTGACAGACCCATGACATCAATCATTTGATGTGGCTCAATTCCATATTTTTCTCTTACGACACCAGCATCTATTTTCATATCTTTCATTGGATCCCAGATAATGGAATTTACCGTAACAAGTTGTAAGAAATCCTTATCTCCCGTAACCATGACCACAAAATATCCTGCTTCCTCTGCAATATGTGCGAGTGTACCGATTAAGTCATCTGCCTCGTAACCGGTCATTTCAATAACCGAAAAATTGAATCCCGCTGTTATATCTTTTATATATGGGATCTGGACAGACATATCTTCCGGCATGGGAGGTCTGTTGGCCTTATACTCTTTGTAAATCTTATGTCTGAAAGTAGGACCTTTTGCATCAAAGACCATTGCTGCATATTCAGGGGTTTGCTCTTCCAACAATTTTACCAGCATCCTGGAAAATCCAAAAACAGCATTTGTAGGAAGGCCTTTTGAATTGGAGAGTCCTCTGATCGCATGGTATGCTCGATGAATATACGCACTTCCGTCTATTAAAAATAATGTTTTATCTTTTCTTTCCACGCTCTTTAATCCTTTTATATCTATTAGTATTGAAATAAATGCTCAAAATGTTATATAATAACAGTTGTAGGTTTTAAGTTTTAGGATTTAGAAAGTATCTTATTATTAAAGAGACCTTTGAAAAATGCTCAATTTTGTTCAAGTTCAAAGAAGGCGAAAATTTTAACCACAGGAATACATAGAGTATTTTGAGGATTAAAATTTGAGCTTGACACAGAAATTGGGCAAAAGGGGGCGTTTTGCAAAGGTTTCTTATCATGATTAATACAAAACAACAAGTTGCTTGTGGAGGTGTGAAATGAAGTCGGGTGAAATAATTACTGAAGAAGCAAAGATAAGGAACATTCTAGAAAATTCCAAGACAATTGCGGTCCTTGGTTTAAGCCCGAAACCGGAAAGAGATTCTCATAGGGTCGCAAAGTATCTCAAAGAGCACGGGTATCAGATTATTCCGGTTCGACCGGGGCAAAAGGAGATACTTGGAGAAAAAGCATATGCATCCCTCGATGACGTTAAAGAACCGGTAGATATTGTTGACGTATTTAGAAACCCTGCCCAGATAATGCCTCATGCACATGAAGCACTCCGTCTTATGCCCAAAGTCTTCTGGATGCAGTTAAATATCGAGAACCAGGAGGCTGCGGAACTTTTAACATCGGCAGGAATAGATGTTGTAATGAACCTATGTATAAAAGTGGAGCATGATAGACTCTGCAAGTAAAATGTCATACAGAGAAAAACGTCGCAGGGCCAGAAACAAATGTTACTGTTGCAAAGAAAAAGTAATGTTCTGCTGGAGTTGCAGGTGTGGATTCAGTATCTGCCAAATTTGTATGGCTGAAAATGTCTGGGGGATGTCATGCAATGGAATCACGTGGCAATGCCCGGATTGCGGCGGGCAAAATGGGCTCGGCAATCAATAGTCAATGGAAAGATAGCGTAAAAAATGTCGCTTTTGGTTAACGAAATATTTTACAGCATTCAGGGTGAATCTATATATCAAGGGCTTCCCTGTATTTTTATCCGGCTTTCCGGGTGTAACTTAAGATGCTCATACTGCGATACCCGATACGCTTATGATGAAGGAACAGAAATGGAGATCAGGGAAATTCTTGACCGTATTTCTGTTTACAAGTGCCCTCTTATAGAAATTACAGGTGGAGAACCCTTGATGCAGCAAGAAACTCCTCTTTTGATTTATAACCTTCTTGAAGGTGAATATGAAGTTTTAATGGAAACAAATGGAAGTTTTGACATAAGCAGTGTTGATAGCCGCTGTGTTAAAATCATGGATATAAAATGTCCAACCAGCAATGAAAGCGATAAAAATGATATGGAAAATTTGAAAAGATTGAATATCGGAGACCAGATTAAATTTGTAATAGGTAACCGGATCGACTATGAGTTTGCCAAAAAAGCCACAGAGCTTAAACCTCCCAAATTACCTCCTGACCATATTCTCTTTTCTCCCGTATCTGGGAAAATGGCGCCTGACAAACTTGCAAAATGGATTCTTGAAGATAAGCTTAACATAAGATTTCATCTTCAAATACATAAGATTATTTGGCCTGACAAGGAAAGAGGTATCTAAAAGGAATTATACTTATCATGAACGAGAAAAGAAAAGCTGTTATCCTTTCCAGCGGAGGAATTGATTCCACAACCGCAATAGCTATTGCAAAGCAAGAAGGTTTTGAAATCTACAGTTTAAGTTTTTTCTATGGACAACGTCATTCATTTGAACTGGACGCAGCCCGAAAAGTAGCAGATACCCTTTGTGTTGCAGAGCATCTTGTTATAAATATAGATCTTAAAAAGATTGGTGCTTCAGCACTTACAGAAGAGATTGAGGTGCCAAAAGACAGAGATGAACAAAAAATGGCGGAACAGATTCCCGTTACTTATGTTCCTGCAAGAAATACAATATTTTTATCCTATGCCCTTGCATGGGCGGAAGTTCTTCAGACATCCGATATATTTATCGGTGTTAACTCTATAGACTACAGCGGCTATCCCGATTGTAGACCTGAATATATAAAAGCTTTTGAGCATATGGCAAACCTTGCGACAAAAGCAGGTGTGGAAGGTCTGACAAAAATAAAAATAAGGGTTCCGCTTATACATATGACAAAAGCTCAAATTATCAAAAAAGGGATTGAATTGGCGGTTGATTATGAATTAACCCACAGCTGCTATGACCCTTCCCCGGATGGCCTGGCCTGCGGTCATTGCGACAGCTGTATTATAAGGAGAAGGGGTTTTAAAGAAGCAGGGATAGAGGATCCGACTCGATACATATAGTGTTTGTCAAAATAACGTTCCATTTCAAAGAATGTATGCAGCGTCTGGGCTTCCGAGCTAATCAATTTGGGGACATT
>CAZQOH010000176.1:0-5162 GCA_964594355.1 uncultured Desulfobacterales bacterium | reverse complement strand
ACCAGAGCCCAGATAGAAAAAAATTCTACCTCGGACCCACTATTGTGGATCTGGCCTTCAAGAGCTGGAACTACCTTAGAGTAAGCGAAAAGGCCCAACCCTGCCTGGGTGAACTGCGTGACAATATCGGAGAAACAGTTTTTCTTGGTGTCTTGAGCAGCACACGAGGTATTATCATTGCCACGGCTGAGGCGACAAAACCCCTCAAAATATCTTCTCCATCCGGCACCACTATACCATTGTTGGCAGGTGCTGTTGGAAAGGTTTTTTTAGCCCAACTGGAAGATGAACAGGTGCACCGATATATTAAAAAACATGGATTACCATCCTTCACTTCCCAATCAATTTTGAAGAAAGAGGATTATCTTTTAGAATTAGATCGAGTTCGCGAAATCGGTTACGCTCTAGATAATGAAGAATATCTGCCGGGCGTTAAAGCCGTGGCTGTGGGCCTGGGGAATCACCGCGGTCTTCCTTTGGCCATATGGGTAGTAGGTTTTGCCGGTTCCATGAAGAATGAAGTAATGCCACGAATTATTAATGAAACTCTCCATACCGCCAGAAAATTGGAATCAGTGCTCGATAGGGAAGCTTAATTAATGTAGCTTTTCAAAAAGTAATAGCCGCATTTATTCATTCAAAGGGTGAGACCTTGCCCTTTCTCAATGTAATGGGAATGATCAACTTAAATGTCGCCCCCCTCCCCTTTTCGCTCTCTAATCCAATATCGCCCCCTAAACACCTGGCTAGAATGAGTGCCCCTGCAAGACCCAGACCATGGCCTTTACGTGGCGATACTGAATATTCTTTTGCCTGCATATAACGCTGAAAAACCATCTGGTGATGTTCCGGTTCAATGCCGGGACCATCATCTGTGACCTCTATTAAAAGGTTGTCCTTTTCCTGTTTCATTTTGATTTCGATCCGCTCCTTCCGGTGATAAAGGGCATTCTTGATAAGATTCCCGGTTATCTGCCGGAACTTTATTTCATCCTGAAACATCTCTGTTTGCGCTACCTGTGTTGAAATATCCAGGAAAATACCGCCTCCGGATAGGAATTCCAGCGTTTCACTTTTGTCAGTATATTTTCCTATTCGTTCGAAAATGGTTGCTTCCGTTGTTTCTAACGCGTCTATCAGCACATCGTATGCTGCCTCTGCAGGTTTAAAATGGCAACAAATGAAACAACCTTCTTCAGATCGCCCGATTTCCAGAAGATTATTCAGCATCTCTCCCACTTTTTTGGAATTTCTACATGCACGTTTCAAAGCTTTTTCTTGGAGGGGGGTTAAAGACCCATATTTTTCTTTACGTTCCAGCAGCATACGAACCCCAGCTTCGATAACCGAAATGGGAGACTTCAACTCATGAATCAGAAACTCGATTTCAATTTCTCGAAAGAAGTGTTGATGGTTCTCCAAAGTCTGCTCTTTTTCTTTATTACAATTATTCCCTTTTTTCATGATTACCATCCATGATAACGGTTTTATTCATTTTATTAATAACATTTTTTGTAATAGTTCAGCCCTCCAGGCGTCGGCTCTACGAGCTGGAGGCCACAAAGGCACCCCAGTACCATCTTCCGGAGCTACGGGGCAGGCGAGGACACAAAGATTAAAATATATTTTTTTGATAAAGGTTTAAATTAATAATTCTTCTTTGTGCCATTGTGCCTTAGTGGCAGAACTGTTACTACTTTTTTCTCCATAAACTATTGCGCCGTTAAAAACTGGACGATCATAGTAGTTCCTCCAGTATCCAGACAGTCTTCAATGGTCTTGCAGCAAGAACAATCTTCGATATTTCCCGGGCAGAGGTCCTCATCTCGTGGGATGAAGCGGCATCGGTTGGATGTCATCCGGATCTTAAAATTATATCTCTCTGAGAAGATTTTCATTCGAAGCAGATCAAAGCCCTTCCCCCCTGCATTGAAATCGTATTTATTTCTAGAAGAGTACTGCATGGTTTCATAGGTAGTAAAATTACTTTCAAAGATAAGACGCTGGTTGTCATCTGTGATACCAACACCAAAATCTTTAACCTCAAAAACAGGTCCTTTCTTTCCATTCCTAACCGTCACTTCGATCCTTGCGCCATCAGGTGTGTTTTCCACGGCGTTGCGAATCAGGCCCTCCACGATCTTTGACAACACATCGGAGGGTATAAAAATAGAAGGAACGGATTCAAACTTGGTCACCAAGTTACACTTTCGATGGGCAAATCGTGGGCGAAGAGATTGAATAGATTCTTCTACAAACTGATCCAATTGAATCTCCTGTGGGATAGACTCACGGGGTCCAAAGAGACTTTCCACTCGGTGGCGGATTTTCTGTACAACATCTTTATCACCCAATTCATCGGATACTAACACCTCCAGTTCATCTGTGCAGACATCCAACAAGGTGGAGAGCATATGATATGTCTTATATTCTTTTTCCTGCAAAATGTCTTCAATCTCATATTGCATCTCGAGAATCCGATCGAGATTACGCTGCGCCCTGTCCAGGATACTCTTCCAAGTCTGATCTTCAATGCCGGAAAGTTTTTTTGTTATAAGGGCCAAAGATGCGGCCAGAACGGAAATAGGAGTTTTTAACTCGTGAGAAAGGTGGTGAATGACCCGGTCCTTAGCCCTATTCAGGCTCTTCACCTCCTCAAAGGAACGATTGAGTTCTTCATTGATCCTTGCATTTTCAATGGGAAGACCTACCAGATTTCCAATAGTGCTCAGTAATTCAACGTCTGTCCGATCAAATTCGCCTTCTTTTTTATTTACGGCACATAAGACACCAATTATACGGTCCTGAATTTGTATAGGAACATCAAGCATATTTTGAGTTTCATACCCGGACTGCTCATCCACATGTTTAAAGAAATAGGGACTTTTAGATGTATCCGGTACGATCAATGGCTGACCGGTCCTGTATACATGCCCCGCAACTCCCTTATTGGCAGGGAATCTAATCTCTTTAAATCTCTTTACTGCTTCTTTATCTTCATAGGCTGCAACACGAAAAAAGAATTCCTGTTTATCCTCATCGATAAGGATGACAAATGCCCCTTTAACAGATAAAAGATCTTGCACTTCTTTTGCTATAAACTCCAGGCGTTCATCAAGTCGTGGATACTGGTGAAGTGCCTTGGCAATTCTGAAAAGGGCCTGATTACTCCTGGCAGCGCGCTTTTCCCGGCTAACGTCCCGAGCAATACCTCGAAAGCCAACCTTCCGGCCATCATCGTCAACGATAAGACTTGCAGAGATTTCCAGAAAACGTGTTTCACCGTCTTTTCGTATGATTTCCCACTGTATATCAAAGACATATTTGCCTGATCGATAAATTTTATTTAAGCTATCAAAAGCAATCTCGGCATTTTTTTCGTCCATGAATTCACGATAGTTGTGATCCTGGATCTCACTTCTTGAATATCCGAAAATTCGACACAGTGCGTCGTTAAAAAACTTAAAGTCTCCGCGAACATTTGTTTCATAGAAACCATCGGCAACATCCTCAATGAACACTCTATAGCGGTCTCTGTGGGTTTTGGAGTCTTCCTCACTCACCTGAGGCTTTATTTCTTTATTTATTATTTGTTTTTCTTTCAATGTCAGTTTTAAGGGATTTAGACGCTTAGTTGTTAGTTTTGTGTATTTTGTAGCAAAAAAAAGAGGGGTCTATATGTTTTGAGGATCATGACCCATGAAAGGTAATTTAAATGCTCTTTCACCTTTCAAGGGTCATGTGCTCTTATTATGCATTGTCGTAATTATTTAGGTCTTTCGTCGATAACACGCAAGGCCTTACCTTCGCTGCGGGCAATGGTCTTGGGTTCCACCAGATTAATTTCTACTCCGATTCCCATCATTTCCTTGATGTGTCCCGAAATTTTGGCTTCCACTTCAGACCTCTTTTCAGCTCCGGCTTCGTATACTCCCTTTTTTGCCTCCACCTTGACGACAAGCTGATCCAGGTATCCTTTTTTCCGAACTACAATCACATACTGAGGTTCTATCTCATCAATATCAAGAAGTAGAGCTTCCACCTGGGAGGGAAATACGTTCACTCCGCTAATAATCAGCATATCATCGCTGCGCCCTGAGAGTTTGTCCATTTTTATCAGGGTTCTACCGCAGGCACAAATTTCTCGACGAAGTAGGGTTATGTCTTTGGTGCGATACCGGATCATGGGCATTGCACGACGCTGCAGTGATGTGAAAATCAACTCTCCTTTTTCCCCCAACGGAACCGGTTCAAATGTTGTAGGATCTACGATTTCCGCCAGGTAATGATCTTCATTGATATGAAGGCCATCCTGTACTTCACAATCAAAAGAGACACCGGGTCCTCCGAGCTCCGTGAGACCATAGGCCTCCATTGCCTTAATCTTCATACGTTCCTCTATCTCCTGACGCATGGGAACGGTCCAAGGCTCAGCCCCAAAGATACCCACACGCAAAGGGAGCGCTTTTATGTCAATATTCATCTCTTCCGCACGTTCAGCAATTGTAAGGGCATAGGATGGGGTGCAGCATAATACATTAGAGCCAAAATCTTTCATTAGGGTAATCTGACGTTCGGTCATCCCTGCACCGGTGGGAACCATAGTACATCCAAGGTGTGATCCGCCCTGATGGAATCCGAGTCCTCCCGTGAACAGACCGTGCCCATAGGCGTTCTGAACAACATCCTCAGGCCTTACCCCTGCCCCCCAAAAATTTCTGGCCATGCACTCAGTCCATTGCTTCAAGTCATCAGCCGTATAGGGACCGGTGATAGGCTTTCCTGTAGTCCCGGAAGATGCATGAACACGAACTACTTCATTTAAAGGAACAGCGCAAAGACCAAAAGGATAATTATCTCTCAGATCATCTTTAACAGTGAAAGGGAGTTTGGCCACATCTTCCAGTCTCCGGATGTCCTCGGGTGCGATTTTCATCTCCTTGAACTTCTTGTTGTAGAATGGCACTTTTTCGTTAACCCATGCCACGGTTTCCTTTAGCTTTTCCAATTGAAATTCTTGAAGTTTCTCTACCGGCATGCATTCAAATTCGTCATTACAGGCCATCTCTTACCTCCTTATTTATGTAATTAGCCAAGTTGTTGAGTAGTTGAGTGGTTAACTACTCAACTATTTGACGATGTCTCTACATTATTTGTTAATT
>CAZQOH010000175.1:0-5173 GCA_964594355.1 uncultured Desulfobacterales bacterium | reverse complement strand
ACCATGTAGTGTAATTGAAACCAAGTTTTGAGACATAAATTCAGAAACAAAGGGCCCCAAAACAACCAAAATCTTTTTTTTTAACACGTATTTATCTACTCCTATTGTCACGTTTTTTCATCGCTCTTCTTTTTTGGCAATTGATCCATATACCAATCCATAGGGTTAAGTAATGTATGGCCCATCTTTTCCAATTTTCTTTTAACAGGACCCACATTTTGAGTTAAAAGATAAGGAAAAACAGCGCGTTTTCCCTCATCCCAGTATCTTGCAACCAAAACACTTCCGAATGATATATTCTCTTCTGTTATTGCATCAACAATTTTTTTAAGCTGGCCGATTTTTTCTTCTATGATAATACACAAAAGTGTTCCCGGTTCTCCGATACCTAGAACGTTAACAAAGGCCCTTAAAAGATCGCGAACGGAAATAATACCTTTAAGCCTGTTCTTATCATCCACAACCGGGCAGGCACCCACTTTTGCCTTTTGTATAATAAGTAGTGCATCTTGAATAGTGTGTAATATAGAGACAGTTACAGGGTTTTTTGTCATGACATCTTTTATTTTAAATTTTGAGAGCTTTTCTCTTTCTTCCAGCTTATCTGAATCGTGCAAAACTATAGAAGGCGAGGCGCTCCTAATATCGCGATCTGTTATGATTCCAACTACATAATTATCCTTTCCTATTACAGGAAGATGCCTGATTCGATTCTGAT
Organism: uncultured Desulfobacterales bacterium; assembly: GCA_964594355.1. Classification (GTDB taxonomy): domain Bacteria; phylum Desulfobacterota; class Desulfobacteria; order Desulfobacterales; family JAUVVS01; genus JAUVVS01. Next base: position 4,455 of record CAZQOH010000175.1, on the reverse strand, counting down.
CCATTTTTTCTTTAGCTTCAAAGATATCAGCATCTTTGTCTATTGAAAAAACTTTTTCCGTCATGGAGTTACTGACAAACATATAATCCTCCGATTAAAATGTCTAATCCCGCCCTTGTACCCTCTGGGATAACGCCTGTTCAATTGGAAATAACACATTTGTTTTGCATTAATTAACTACAACTAATCGGGAGATGATCCCCAATATTTAACCATTTAACAAAATATTTACATGGTTTCCTGCGAGTTCAGGTAGCTGCTTTAGTGAATATCCTCCCTCAAGTATTGAAATAATCCTTCCATTTGCATATATGTCAGCCATTTCAACCATCTTTTTCATTATCCACGAAAAACATTCTGTTGAAAGATTGATATCTGACATTTGATCATCAATATGTGCGTCAAAACCGGCTGAAACTAAGATTACTTCAGGTATAAAAGTTTCAAGGGCCGGGAGAAGTTCCATTTCGATGCGATTCTGGTACTCTTCGTCCCCTCTTCCCGGTAATATCGGAGAATTTTTTGTAAATCCAAGACCGGCATCTGAACCCTGTTCAAAATCCCTACCGGTTCCAGGATAGGCAAATGAGGGGTGTTGATGAATCGAGTAATAAAACACAGAAGGGTCTTTTTCAAAGATATGCTGAGTCCCGTTACCGTGATGAACATCAAAATCTACGATCACAACCTTTTTAATGTCCCACTCAATTTGTAAGTATCTGGCGGCAATTGCAATATTGTTGAAATAGCAAAATCCCATGGCGCGATTTTGTTCAGCATGATGACCCGGTGGTCTCACCGCACAGAAGGCATTATCGATATCGCCTTTCATAACCTGTTGAACAGTATCAATAACACCACCAACAGCCAGAAGGGCAGTTTCGTATGTTTCGCAACACATCTGGTTATCCGGACAGTCAAATGTCGAGTGTTTGGAAAGACAAGCCCTTTCAAATCGGTTAATATATTCTTTATCATGAACAGTTTCGATCCATTTTTGATCCACCCGACCGGCTTTGAGCCGCACAATCTTTGGAAGAAGTTCAGCTTCTTTTATACCCTTATAAACAGCTTTAAGTCTTTCAGGTACTTCAGGATGATAGGGACCTGTATCATGAAGCAAATATCTTTTATCATATAAAAAGCCTGTCTTTTTCATAGCTTTTCCATCGAATTTTATTTTCAGAGCTGTAAGACATCTTTAACTATTTAGACACAAAGGAAAAGTTGAGATGATTCAAAACACTCTTATAAAAAGTTGTTTTTCTGACTTTTTGCGTGACCATCAAAACTGGATTTCTACACTAAAATTCGCCCATGCTTATTCAACAATCTTATCAAAGATTTTAAATGCTGCTTTAACAGCTTTATTATCCTCTGGTATTTCTATTGTTGGACGCCCCATTAGGTCATATTCGTATATTGTATTATCTTCAGGGATTGTTCCAATAATTTCAAGATCTTCATCTTTAATCATATTCAGAGCCAAATCAGATGGCGATTCTTTTGTCTGATTGATAACAAGCCAGCTTTTGCCGACACCTATATTAAGATCCCTTGCAAGTTTATTGATTCTTACGGCTGTGAGAATTCCGCGTCGGGACGTATCTGATGCAATAAGGAGAACATCTATATTATTTGTAGTCAACCGACTGATGTGCTCCATACCGGCCTCATTATCCATTACGATGTAAGAATAATTGTTTGTCAGCCGTTCCAGAAAACCTACAAGGAGACTATTTGCAGCACAGTAGCAACCTGTTCCTTCAGGCCGTCCCATAACAATAAGATCATACTTCTCGGCTTCAATAATTGCATGTTCAAATTTCATTGAAATAAAAACATCCTTGGTCATACCGACGGGAACGTTTCCTTTTTTCATCTCCTCTCGGGCGTTTCCGAGTGTATCAGCAACTTCAAGCCCAAGCACCTCGTTCAGGTTTGCATTGCTGTCTGCATCCACTGCTAGTATGGGCGTCTTTTCTTTCATGACTAAAAATTTAATGAGCATACCGGCCAAAGTGGTCTTACCTGTTCCACCTTTTCCAGCCAGGGCAATTGAATAAGGCATAGTATCTGCTTACTTCCCCAAAGAATGTTAATGAATTTATAAAATTAGCTTTCTCAACTTATACGAGGCAATAAAAATAATAATTCCAGAGCTAAACTCCCGGTTATGCCGATGGTCACGAATTTAAGATAAATAGGACACTTGAAGGAAACAGTCAAGTACCTTTTATTAAAGAACTAAACTCCTTGCAATAATCCTGTTCATATGATAAATCTTCAAAAAAGTGCCTAAAATTGACTAACTTATAGCTTTCAATAAAAATTGGGTTTTCTAACTTGTTATTCGGTCTGCTTGGCCAGATTAGGAGGTAGTAGATGGATTTTGAATTAACAGAAGAACAGCAGATGGTACGTGATATGGTCCGGCGGTTTGCTGAGACGGAGATCAAACCAAGGGCGGCAGAATTGGATGAAAAACATGAGCACCCTGCGGAGATCGTTAAACAATTGGGGGAGCTGAAAATAATGGGGATTGCTGTTCCAGAGGAATATGGTGGAGGCGGAATGGATAACATAAGTTATGCACTTGCCCTTATTGAAGTGTCCAAGGCTTGTGCTTCTACAGGCGCCATTATGTCCGTAAGTAACTCCCTCTATTGTTATCCGGTAATGACCTTTAGTACTCATGAACAAAAGATGAAATACCTTTACCCCTGTGCAGCAGGTGAAAAGATCGGATGCTACGGATTGACCGAAGCGGGAGCGGGTTCTGATCCTGCCGCCTTGCGCACAACAGCCGTAAGGGATGGTGAAGAATGGGTGATCAATGGAGAAAAAAAGTTCATTACCAGTGGAAATGTTGCCTCATTTGCCGTGATAGCTGCTGTAACTGAAAAAGATAAGGGCTATAAAGGCATTAGCAGTTTTGTGATAGACCTGGAAAATACACCGGGGTTTAAAGTGGGAAGAGTGGAGGACAAATTGGGCATTTTAGCCTCAGGGACAGCTGAACTGATCTTTGAAGATGCGAGAATACCTGCCGATGCCCTGCTTGGCGGAGAAGGGGAGGGTTTTAAACAGATGCTTACCACACTTGATGGTGGCCGGATCGGCATTGCTTCCCAAGCTGTAGGCATAGGGCGGGCAGTTCTAGAAGAAGCTTTGGAATATGCCAAGACACGCGAACAGTTCGGTCGCTCTATCTCATCTTTTCAGGCTATTCAATGGAAGTTGGCAGATATGGCTACAGGGCTTGACGCTGCTGAGCTATTAACCTTGAGGGCCGCTTGGTTGGAGGACAACCACAAACCCTATGAAAAAGCGGCGGCAATGGCCAAGACGTATGCATCCGATGTGACCATGAGAGCCTCGATTGAAGGGGTTCAGATCCTGGGTGGATATGGCTACTGCAAGGAATACCCCATGGAGAGGCATATGCGCGATGCCAAGATATGCCAAATCTATGAAGGCACCAATGAGATTATGCGTCTGGTAATAGCTAGAAATCTGCTAAAGGGGAAGTAATAGGAAAATTGAAGATTTAAGATTGATAAACTCGTAAAAAGTCATTTGGGAGCGAGATTGAGCATTTTTGGAAAAAGATTCATGAAAAGCTGAACGTTAAAAATTGCAAGCTGTTTGAGGGCGATAGCCCGAGTTCTTGCAATTTAGAGAAGCTTTTCAGGAATCCCAAAAATGGTCACAGAGCGAGCAAATTTTACTTTTTACGAAACCATCAAGATTGAAGGAAAAACATGATAAGATGACCATAAGAGTACTCAGTTGTTCAATATTCAATAGACAATTGACAATCTTTAACGAGTTAACGACTAACTATAAAGGAGACCAACCATGTTGGAATTAATTAAGGAATCAATGCTGGCCGGCATTGGCCTTGTACTTAAAACCAAGGATGAAGTGGAAAAACTGGCAAAAGAGCTTATAGATAAGGGAAAAATGTCGGAAAAAGAGGGAAAAAACTTTCTGAAAGATGTTCGGGAAAAGTCTGATGACGCTAGAAATAAGATGGAAAAAAGGATCGAAAAAATCGTAAAGGAAATTTTAAAAAAGGTGGATGTTGCAAGCAGGGATGAATTGCTTGCACTGAAAAAAGAGATACGAGAATTAAAAAAGGCTATCAGCAAAGAAACGGATACATCCGGCTAAAATTCGAAACGGATAACAACTGCATATGCTCAGTATAAGAAAAATAGGAGTTATAGGACGTACTTACCGCCATCTTGGCCGTTATCGCCAGATCCTGACTATTCTTTTCAAATATGGCTTTGGAGACCTTGTTGAACTTCTTAAAATAGATCAGTATATTGAAATCGGGCTTCAGATGATTTCAAGAAAACGGCGTGAGCGGGTCGAAAAATTAACAAGGGCTGAAAGAATCCGTATGGCTCTTGAAGAGTTGGGGCCAACTTATATAAAACTAGGCCA
>CAZQOH010000174.1:0-5213 GCA_964594355.1 uncultured Desulfobacterales bacterium | reverse complement strand
CAAAAACAAAAGTAATTACCCGAATATAAACATAAAGACAATTAAAATCAAGACATGAAACTTGATGGTTTCATAAAAAGTAACAATGTTGCATATATTATAAAAATTTTGTATGTTTAACCTGAAATTACTTGCCATTAAACGCTAGGACCCCAATTGAGCGAAAATGCTCAATTGGATGTTATTGGTTATTGGTTATTCGTTATTTGAAAATGTATTTATCACGGTTTCATATATCTATCAGCAATGAGATATAAAACCGATCAATGATAACCCGTAAACCAATAACCATTAACGATTAACGGATAACGCCTAATCGGATTTTGACTCGATTAGGGTAGGAAATTAAAGTTTGAAGAAAACAATAATCATTTTGTCAATATTTTTACTCCTGTTTATTTCCGCATTGTCCTATCTCGTTTTTGATCTTTTTCACTACGCTAAAATACCCGCCTCTACTGATCAAAAGGAAAAGGTTTTCCTTGTACATCCGGGTCAGGGCTTTAAGACAACATCTTCAAGGTTATATAAGATAGGTGTTATTAATAATTTGATAAAATTTAGGTTACTTGGACGTATTAAAGGATATGATAAAAGAATAAAAGCAGGAGAATATCTCCTTTTCTCCTTTATGTCGCCAAACGAAATACTTGAAAAAATGGTAAATGGAAAGGTTCGTCTTTATAAACTAACTATTCCTGAAGGTTATAATATAAAGCAAATTGCTTCCATTGTCGCTCAGACCGGACTGGATACTGAAGAATTTTTTTTAGAGGCTGCAACCGACTCTTCTATTGTACACGAAATGGGAATTGATGCTAATTCCTTCGAGGGATATCTTTTCCCGGATACCTATTTCTTTCCAAAAGGCGTAACATCAAAAAAGATCATAGCCGCAATGCTTAACCGTTTTTGGTCTATATTTACTCAGGAATGGAAGAAACAGACTCAAACTCTTGGGTTTTCAATCCATCAGGTTGTTACTTTGGCTTCGATCATTGAAAAGGAGACAGGCGATCCCGGCGAACGTCCAATCATCTCTTCTGTTTTCCACAACCGTCTAAAAAAGAGAATGCGGCTTGATAGTGATCCTACGGTTATCTATGGGATAAAGGATTTTAATGGTAATATAACAAGAAAACACCTTAGCACACCAACACCTTATAATACATATAGAATAAAAGGGCTTCCTCCGGGACCAATTGCAAGCCCGGGGTTCAAGTCGATTGAGGCTGCTCTGTACCCTGCCGATACCCATTTCCTCTTTTTTGTTTCAAAGAAAGACACCACTCATAAATTTTCCACAAACATAAAAGATCACAATAGAGCTGTTCGAAAGTATCAATTGCACCGGTAATTATGTAACTTCTCAAAAAGTTATGCTCGTATTTAAAGTTTTTAAGAAAAGGACATACCAATGAAACTAGCAGTAAGCGGCAAAGGAGGAGTCGGCAAAACAACATTTTCTGCTCTTTTAATACGGATACTCAATGAACAGGGTAAACATGTATTGGCAATAGATGCTGATCCAGACGCTAATCTCGCAGGAGCACTCGGCATAATCGATTCCGAAAAAATAACTCCCATTTCTGAAATGAAAGAGCTTATTTTTAAAAGAACTGAAGCGAGACCCGGAAGTATAGGCAGTTTTTTCAAACTTAATCCTAAAGTTGACGATCTTCCTGATGACTTGTCGATAAAATTCGAAAACATCAAGTTTATGAGGCTTGGTGGGATTAAGAAGGGCGGATCAGGATGCATATGCCCCGAAAGCACTCTTTTAAAAGTTCTTGTAACACACATCGTCCTTGCAAGGGATGAAGTTGTGGTAATGGATATGGAAGCCGGAATCGAACATCTGGGCCGGGCAACCGCCAAAGCGGTAGACAAACTTTTCATTGTAGTGGAACCCGGCCGCCGCAGTATCGATACTGCAGGTCACATTAAAATACTGGCATCTGAAATTGGGCTTAACAATATTGCCCTGATTGGGAACAAGATACGTAGTAAAAAAGATGAGGAATTTTTAAAAACTCATTTGCCGGATTTTGAATTCCTATCCTTTTTATCTTATGATGATGCTTTAATTGAAGCTGACTTGAATGGGATTTCACCTTTTGATGTTGAATCTACAGCAACACCAGAGGTTAAAAAGATGATCAACAAACTTTAACAGGTATGCAAAAAAGATATTTCACAAGATCAAAACACAAGTTTAAACATAGACCAAAAATCTTAAAGATTAAACCAGGTGCGGATGCTAAATTAAAGAAAGTTTTTGCATCCATAGGCGTACCTGATAATAAATCGTTTAAACCTGATCCTTTCCAACTTGAAGCGCTTTCTGCAATTAACCGGGCAGACTGCCTCGTTACAGCTCCCACCGGCTCCGGAAAAACATGGATCGCCCAGCAAACCATTTCCAAAGTGCAAAAACAAGGGGGAAGATCATGGTATGCTTCCCCTCTAAAGGCTCTAAGCAATGCAAAGTACCAGGAATTTTCAGAGATCTTCGGGACCGAAAACGTCGGTATATTGACGGGAGACAGAAAAGAAAATCCTGATGCCCCAATCATAGTCGGGACTACCGAGATTCTTCGCAATCAATTATACGATGCCATGCATCTTGGAGAAACGTTATCTGCCGATTTTGTCATCCTGGATGAAGCACATTTTTTAGGCGACAAAGATAGGGGGGTCGTTTGGGAAGAAATCATGATATATCTTCCGTCCAGGATACCGCTTCTTATGCTTTCGGCCACAATAGGTAATGCAAACCAGATAGCCGAGTGGCTGTTTTCAATCCGCTCAAAAAAATGTATTGTTGTTAAAGAAATAAAAAGATCTGTGCCGCTTTTCCCTCTTTTTTTTCATCCGTCGGGAATGCTGCTTCCCCTATTAACACAAGGCAATTTGAAGGGGAAAAGAAGAATCTACAAAAAGGTCAATGCCTATATAAGCAGCAAAAGCTCTCCTCGTCTTGCTCCTCCGCGAAAGCTGCCGCCTTTTGGGGAGATTCTCCGCGTCTTAAAAAAATACCGCCTCCTTCCGGCAATATTTTTCCTTAAATCCCGGGTCGACTGTGACAATTCTCTTGATCTTTGCACAGATAGTCTACCACATGATCAGTATCGGTTAAAAAGGCTCAGCCAAAGAATAGATGAACTTGTTGCACAAAGCCCTCATACTATAAAACACCGTCAACTATGGCATCTTAAACACCTGGCCGTGGGCGCTCATCACAGCGGTCAACTCCCTGCATGGAAGCTGGTATTGGAAACACTTATGACGGAAGGGCTTTTAGATGCAGTATTTGCAACTTCTACTGTTGCGGCCGGAGTGAACTTTCCGGCAAGAACTATCGTTTTTTTAAATTCCGACAGGTTCAACGGCAGTGAATTCATACCACTTAATCCAACTGAATTTCATCAGATGACAGGAAGGGCCGGAAGAAGAGGAAAAGATAATATTGGATTTGCAGTATCAATCCCTGGCAAATTCATGGATATAAGATTGATTGCAAGGACAATTAATTCACCCCCTTCTGATGTAGTCAGCCAGATCAGGATCAACTTTTCAATGGTCCTTAATCTGCTTCTATCTCACACCCCTGACCAGATAGAAGATCTTCTTAAAAAATCTTTTGCAACTTACCTGATCACGAACAGAAAAAAAGGGAGTGCAGTTAAAAAACAATTTATAAAGAACCACAAATATCTGTGGCAAGTTTTTTTGAAACATCTTAATTTCTTAATAAAAACAGGATACGCAACGGAAAAAGACAGACTTACTGATGACGGAGTATGGGCTTCTCAATTAAGGGTTGATCAACCTCTTCTGATAGCAGAGGGGTTCAGGCTCGGAATCTTTCCTGAATCTGATCCTGCACTACTTGCCGCCATAATATCATCATTTGTTTATGAGCAGGAATCTGATGACAGATTATTTGATAAACTTGCGCCAAAAAAGCTTCTTGCAGCCTTTTTGGCGGCTAAAAGGAGGCTGGGACCATTTTCAAGGCTTATGACATCTCAAGGATTTGAGGTCAGGCCTCTCTTCTTAAAGCCGACTGTCACGATTTATGCCTGGGCCACTGGCCAACCGTGGGAAAGGGTGCTGTCGTTTGCTGAAATGGCGGAAGGAGATCTTGCCATGTTGACCCTTCGGACAGCAGATAACCTGAGACATATAAGAGCCCTTAAGCAAGTTTTTCCTAAAGCTGCCGAAACATCTGCAGCAGCCATTGAGCTGATTTTGCGAGAACCGGTATCGATTGCATATTGAGACCTTTGAAAAATGCTCAATTTTGCCTGCCCCGTTAAATCTGTTTTTATATTTAACCGGGGTTCAAGTTCAAGGCAGGCGATCCGCCTATATTTGTGCCATATGGCAATGAGTTTTAAAATATGCTAAGCATTATAATAATAAAACTGCTTGGACATTGAACCCATAAACTCCTCTCCCTAGGAGGCCATATGATTAATAACAGTTCCTTGGAAAGGTCAGTGATGTGGAGGCAATGCGATTGATTGAAAATCTTTACGGATGAAATGAAGCCGGGGTAAAGGCTTACCGCTCGATGCTTGATTACGGACATTTGTGTAGCAAGTTTAGTTATGTTGTGTGATTACCCTGCTTAATCCCGCATATCCTGCCCTTCTAAAATAAAACAATACCTCACTTACACTGTTCACTTCTCCCTTTTTGCCAACAATGACATAATTCGAAGCAAAATTAATGCCGATGCAATTCTTCTTTTTAACCACTTTTGCAATCACACCAGCTTGATTTTTTATCCTATCAGCACAAAATCCTCAAAACTATATTTTCAGGAGGTTTTTGTGAAAAAGCGGAGATGTAAAAATAAAAACTGTCGCTTTTTTTGAACTTAGCCCAAGACATCCAAATCAAAAATATTGTTCCAGTAAGGAATGTCAAAGAGTCCGTAAAACTGAATGGCAGCGCAAGAAGATGGCTAATGATGAAGATTATCGGAAGAATCAAGCCGATTGTCAGCAAAGATGGAGAGCAAAAAATATAAATATAATTACGTTCCAATCAGCCATCCGATATAATCATATATTTTCCCTGCAAGGAAATAAGGCAAATTCAATAATGTGTATGATTCCCCTAGAGGAGTTTTTGCCTTTACTTTTTCCAGGGAGCCGGAGTAAAGCCTAATGGCGTAAGGATGGTCTGATAGGTTAATAAAC
>CAZQOH010000173.1:0-5230 GCA_964594355.1 uncultured Desulfobacterales bacterium | reverse complement strand
GGGTCACACAATGTAATAAACAGACGGCCCCGTGCCAAGGCCCTGCTTACGTCGAATAGTATAATTTTCTCCTAATAATTCTCTTACTTCAGATTCAGGATCTTCCAGATCCCCGAAAACGATCGCACCGTCGGATGCTTCAACACATGCGGGCATCTCCCCCACAGCCAACCGTTCTGCGCAGAAATTGCATTTTTCAACAACCCCCTTCATGCGGGTGGGAAACTTAGAATTTCTCTCTTTAATAAAGGGGCGAGGGTCTCTGAAATTGAAGCTTCTCGATCCATAGGGACATGCAGCCATACAGAATCTGCATCCGATACACCGGTGAAAGTCCATCAGTACAATTCCGTCTTTACGTTTAAACGTTGCTTTAGTAGGACAGACTCTTACACACGCCGGATTTTCGCAATGGTTACAGAGTACCAGAAAAGGCAAATCTTTTAATCTGTCATTAAGAAATCTATTTTCCTTTGTAGGAAAAGCGTGTTTATATTCTTCCTCCCAGATCCACTTGATTACATGTCTTTTATTTGCATCCTTAAATTTTGGGTTTTCTTGATCCATAAAATCCGGAACATTATGGATTTTATGACAGGCTTCAATTATCGGTTCCAAATCCTCCGCCGATTCGAATTTGCGGGTATCAATAACCATAGCCCACTGTTTTGCCGTTAGGGCATTTTCATTTCGCGTCGTTTCAATTGTGGATGTTGTACCATGCTCTTCGGATATTGCCAGAGCATCCAAAACAGGTTTGGTACCTAGACCAAGCGCTGAAATTCCAGCTATTTTTAAAAAGCTTCTTCTGCTGTTTCCCATCACTTTTTCTCCTTTGGATCAATGTGGCAATCCCAGCAATATGGGTCTACCGAAGCATAATTGTGGCATTTGTCACAAAATTCGGTCTTTTCTGAGTGGCAATCCAAACAGGTATCGGAAAGACTCATTTGAAATTCCTTTCCTTTACTGTTTACGTATATCCTTTTGGTGTCCCGAACAACCGTATCTCTCCAAACATCTAAAAGTTGCATGTGTTCCACTTTCATGAACTCCTTTGGTCGAACACATTCTTTCGCAGCCTTTGCCTTATCTGTCAGCTTCGGTTCAGGTAAAGGAGCGGCTTTTCCCATGTTATACCAGAAGGGGAATGTTATAATTACAAAAAAGATAATTAAACCTGCGATGATTATGTTCTTGTTATATATCTTCTTATTATTCGGCATTATCCTCCCCCTCCATTCCCGGCAGCGGTTCCGAGCGTAAGTCTGTTGTTCTTTCCTTTTGTCCGGGCAGATTTAGGGCATTGCCCACCAGCTCGTGAATCCCTGTCACATCCACATCGGGAACCCAGTACTCCATAAGAGGCGGCAAAGCGGCCCTGTCAATTGCGCATATGCAGGCCAGCATGTTCACCCCGTGTTTTTCATGAACGTACTTCACGGCGTTGGCCCTGGGAAGTCCGCCGACCATTCTCAGTTCCATATCTTCGCCGGCATTGAGACCGGACCCGCTGCCGCAACAAAAAGTCTTTTCCCGAATGGTGTTTGCAGGCATCTCAAAAAAGTTATTGCATATATTCTTGATGACATACCGGGGTTCATCTAATATTCCCATGCCTCTGGATGTATTGCAGGAGTCATGATAGGTAACATTTAAATGGTCGTTGCGGCTGACATCGAGATCGAGTTTGCCGTGCTTTATAAGATCTGCCGTGAACTCGGCAATATGCACCATCTTGGTGGATTTGGCATTTTCAAACTTAGTGCCGGTTATGGGAGAAACCGGCTCTTCCATAAAATCGGCAGGACCATTCATTGTATCCATATACTGATTGATTACCCGCCACATATGGCCGCACTCTCCGCCGAGAATCCATTTAACACCCAATCTTTTGGCCTCGGCATACATTTTTGAGTTTAGCCGTTTCATAGTCTCATGGGATGTAAAAAAACCAAAGTTTCCACCCTCGGAAGCATAAGTGCTCCATGTGATGTCAAAGCCGTATTTCTCTTTTAAATAATGGAATAACATCATGTATCCCATTGCAGTATATGTACCGGGGTCGGCAAATACATCGCCGGAAGGCGTGATAAATAGAATATCGGCACCTTTCTTGTTAATACTGGTTTCCACTCTCACCCCTGTTATATCCTCTATGTCATCAGTGAAAAAGTCGATCATGTCTATGTATGCATGGGGCTGGATCCCGAGATGGTTTCCTGTCCGGTAACAATTGGCCACAGGAGTGGCTATCCAGTCGATATTAAGTCCAAGGAGATTAAACAGTTCCCTGGCCATTATGGTGATTTCGGCCGTATCAATGCCGTAAGGACAAAATACCGAGCAGCGCCGGCATTCCGTACATTGAAAGAAGTAATACCACCACTCCTTTAAAACATCGAAGGTGAGCTCCCTGGCACCGACCATCTTTCCCAAAATTTTCCCGGCTGTTGTAAAATCGTTTCTATATACCGATCGAAGCAGCTCGGATCGAAGAACCGGCATGTTCTTGGGATCACCGGTTCCGATAAAGAAATGACATTTATCGGCACAGACTCCGCATCTCACACAGATATCCATAAAGACCTTAAAGGAACGAAATCTATCAAGCCGTTCCCTAATGCCGTTAAGAATGATTTCTTTCCAATTTTCAGGCAGTTTCCAGTCTTTATCAAGGGGGTTCCATTCTCTTGCATGGGGAAGACCGACATATTTAACGCTTTTCGGGTTCGAAGCGTAACAGTACATCCCCGTCCTAATTTCTGTAGGGGTATCCATCCATCCTGTCTTGGAAGGCTTATAATCTATCTTTGATAAAAGTTCATCCGGTTTTGCAAGATCGTCTGACATTACTTACTCCTTTTCCTCTGATTCCTCATTTGATTCAGTCAATTCAGCTGATTCAGCCACAATTTCCTTTTCTACAGGCAAGCCGACCTCTACCATTTTTTCTCTAAACTCATCTTCATACTCTTCGTATGTATGAACTTCAACAGGATAATTCCAAGGGTTGATGTGTCTCACTGCGCGGCTGTTTCCGGGCAAGTTTCTTGTGGGGCTAAAGAAAATTCCTGCCATGTGCATTAGCTTGCTAAAAGGGAAATAGGCTAAAAGAACGCTGACAAAAAACAGATGGACATAAAAAAGTGCACCAACACCTTCAGGAAGGCTGGGGTGAAAGGTTGCCAATCCCATGGCGATTTCCTTGGCTCCTACTACATCCACCTTGGAAAAGTAACGCATCAATATTCCGGTAAAAGCCACGCCAAATATTAGAAAGAGTGGAAAAAAGTCTGATGCAAGCGAAATGTATCTCACCTGCGGGATAAATATTCTTCTCAAAAGCAGATAGGTCACAGCGGCTAAAAGAACAACGCCTGACAATAAAACTCCCGGCAGACCGACTTGGAGGAATCCATCGATCTTTTCCAGAAACTGTAAGCAGACCGGAACAGGTTCAAGAAATAGCCGCAGATGTCTTATCAGCACGGTTGCAAAGGCGTAGTGAAACGCCAAGGCACCAAGCCACAACCACTTTTCCCATTCATAGGAAAGCTTATCTCCCTCTTTTAACTCGCATTTAGTATTTCTGAATAATGAACGGAAAAGCAGGATCTCCAGGATCATCCGCACTATTACACCTCCTGTAGTTGAAGGATTGTCTAATGTTGCTTGTTTGATCCAGGGAAGGGATTTTTGTTGACCACATGTTGAAGGGATACGAAATGGAACCGGTGAACGTCCCCAGTCTATCACACGGTAAACTACTCCAACGATGAAGGTAATGATAGCAACATAGGGTATGATGACCCCAAAAAGAACCTGACCTCCTGGTACTTTAACGCCCAAATAGGCAAGCAGAAAGAGTACAATAACCGCAATGAGGGAAACCATGTAATTTACATTCATTGACAATTACCTCGTTGTATGAATTTGATGAATTCGTAAAAATTCGAATTCATCACGCTTTAGGTTTTAAGTTTTAGGTGTTAGGTTATTGAGATTCGGTTTATCCTCTGGAATCTCAGCAATCAAACCGGCCCGCTTAAATGCACTGAAAGTTCTTTTGCCTGCTTCATTTGCCTTTAGCTGATAAATCTTTTCCCTGCATTTCATATAGATGTTAAAGGCAATCAGGCTGAGCTCATCTATTTTTGATTCCAATTGAAGCAAGTTGTTTATCATTTGATTTTCGTAGATCTCATTTTCTATATTTTCTCTGATAATCTTTTTCAAAGAGAGGACAAATCCCGTGGCCTGTGATGGAGAAAAATTTTGAACAGCTCTAATTCTAATTATAGGATCGAGAAAGGTTGTTACGGTTTCGTAATTCATTTCAGAAAGGAGTTCGTCAAACAAAGCCCTCAGGCCTCGTATTGTTGTATTTCCGACAGGATTGGCAAATGGGTCCTTCTGGCTCTTTAGAAATTTTAACGTATCTTCAGGATAGGTCTCAACCACCAGATCAAACCATTTTCCAACAATATTTTTTTTTCTTTGTGCTAGTAAACTCTCCAGACTCATGCTAAGGTCTCTTCGAGCTAAGCCTATGAATTAAATCAAACTTAACTCTTTGATGTTTGTCGAAAAGTTGTTCTTTGGAAAAGGTAAAAACAACCTCATTTTGTGGAAAGTCTATAAACGACTTATAAATTCATGTCAAGTATAAAATAGAGGACATCAATTGAGCGAAAACGATCAATTAGGGTAGGAAAAGCTTGTCAATCTTAAACAAGACAAACGCCGTCTCACTCTGAATAGCTGAAAAAAAGGCGTATTTTAAATTGCATCTTTTCCTTTCTCTCCGGTGCGTACCCGTATTGCCTGTTCAATTGAAAGAACAAAAATCTTTCCATCACCTATTTTTCCGGTTTTTGCAGACTCTTGGATTTTATCCACTACTTGATCTGCCCTTTCTGATTCGACAACTATTTCGATCTTGATTTTGGGTATGAAGTCGACCACATATTCAGCTCCGCGGTATATCTCTTTATGGCCCTTCTGTCGGCCATATCCTTTTACCTCGGAAATTGTCATCCCCTGGATACCGATCTCATTTAAAGCTTCTTTTACATCATCCAGCTTAAAGGGCTTGATGATCACCTCGATTTTCTTCATTTTTATTTCTCCTTGTTCTTGAAATTGGGACACTGATTTTCACAGATAGACACAGATATAGTGTTTGTCAAAATAACGTTCCGTTTCAAAGAATGTATGCAGCGTCTGA
>CAZQOH010000172.1:1607-5290 GCA_964594355.1 uncultured Desulfobacterales bacterium | reverse complement strand
TTCGTAAACACGAAATTAAAGAGATCTGCTAATGGATCCATCCTCACTCATACCATCTTCCGACATCATCCCAGTCCATTGGGGCTGGTTTCAATTCTTCCTTATACTTACATTTATACTTCATCTTTTGTTCATGAACACTATGCTGGGTATCGGCATAATCGCTCTGGTCACGTCCGTAAAAAGCAAACTGCAAGATTTACAAACAGCAAAGGAGATTAGCGGGAAACTGCCATACACCATCGCATTTACGGTAAATACAGGAGTAGCCCCTTTGCTGTTTATCCAGGTGCTGTACGGCAACTTTATTTATACAAGCTCCGTGCTCATGGCTGTTTACTGGCTTTCCATCTTTGTCATACTATTGATCGCATACTACAGCGCCTATATATATAGTTTTAAATTTGATACATTAGACTCCGGACGTACCTTTTTTATTGCATTAACCGTCATCTTTATGCTGGTTATCGGTTTTTTCTTTTCCAACAACATGACACTTATGCTCACACCCGATAGATGGACCCGCTATTTTACAAATCCAGACGGAACTATTTTAAACTTTTCTGAGCCTACTTTGTTTCCACGGTTTTTCCATTTTGTTGCAGCATCAATAGCTGTTGGTGGTCTATTTTTAGCTCTGGTTTTCAAGTTTAAGAAAAAAAACTCAGATTATAGAAGAGAAAATATTGCGTCAGGTATGCGTTGGTTCAATTATTCCACCATAGCTCAAATTTTAATTGGAGTATGGTTTCTCATCTCACTACCCGGGGATATTATTTTTCTCTTTTTTGGTGGTAACTCCTTTGCAACGATCCTCTTTTTTTCCGGTATTATCGGAACGACACTCGCCCTAGTGTTTGGATTTCAAGAAAAAGTCTGGCCCTGTACAATAACAACTCTATTTACCATTATAATCATGGTGCTCATACGGGATCTTGTTCGAAGGGCCTATCTCGAACCATATTTTACTGTATCAACATTAAAGGTTGTACCCCAATACTCCCCCTTGATACTTTTTGTTGTGACGCTGGTTATCGGACTGTCACTGGTTGGGTACATGCTGAAGCTGGCCTTACAGAACAGAAGGGGGGATGAGAAATGAACTATCCGGTTTGGGAACTATACTTTGCCGGTGGCGGCCTCCTAATTGCAACGATTGCAGTTGTTCATGTTTATGTTGCCCATTTTGCCGTGGGTGGTGGACTTTTCCTGGTGCTAACCGAGTTAAAGGGCTATAGGGAAGATTCTCAAAATATCCTCGATTATACTAAAAAACACAGTAAATTCTTTCTTCTTTTAACCATTGTTTTTGGCGGGATTACCGGTGTGGGGATCTGGCTCACCATATCTCTCCTAAGCCCCGGCGCAACATCCACCCTTATACATACTTTTGTGTTTGGCTTTGCCACTGAATGGGTCTGCTTTACGGTAGAAATCGTTGCCCTTTTTATCTATTTTTACAGATTTGGAAAAATGGATAAAAAGACTCATCTAACAATTGGTTGGCTCTATTTTATTTTTGCCTGGCTCTCTTTGTTTTTTATCAACGGGATTATCGATTTCATGCTTACCCCGGGAAACTGGCTTAAGACCAATAGCTTCTGGGACGGTTTTTTCAATCCAACCATGTGGCCTGCGCTTTTCTTTCGAACGTCACTCTCTCTTGTTCTTGCCGGTGTTTTTGGTTTTATTACGGCTGTTTTTATTAAAGAGACAATATTAAGGGAAAACATGGTACGCTATTGCGCCAGATGGCTTCTGTTTCCCTTTATTTTTATGCCCTTGTTCGCCTACTGGTATGTGATGGCGGTGCCTGAAGCCCCCAGGGCTATGATCCTGGGTCGTTCACCGGAAATCGTTCCCTTTGTCAAAATCTTCACATGGGTCCTTCCGGTTATGTTTATCGGCGCTCTCCTCATGGCAATTCGCATACCAGGATCGGTTAAAAAACCGATGGCATTTGCTTTACTTATTATAGGATTGATTTATATGTTTTCCTTTGAATATATCCGGGAAGCAGGACGCAGACCCTTTTTGATTTATGGACACACCTATTCAAATTCAATTCTTGTAAAGAATGAAGAGAAAATAAACGAGAAGGGTTTGCTCAAAATCGCAAAATGGGTTGAATATCGTGATATAACGGATGAAAATATTCTTGAGGCCGGAAAGGAGATATTCAAAATTGAATGCATGTCATGCCATTCAACCGGAGGGCCGTTGAACGATATATTTCCTTTAACTAAAAAATATTCGGTATTTGGCATGGATGCTCAACTTAATGGAATGGGTAAAGTAATTGAATATATGCCAAAATTCATGGGAACTCGAAAAGAACGTCTGGCACTTGCCCGATATATTGTGGAAGGCTTGCATGGAAAAAAAGAATCACCGGTCCGTATTGAAGAAAAAGACCTGTACACTGAAATTCCAGTCTTTAATGAAGAAAAGGACGAATACGTGCTCCTTGCCTGGAGCAGCACGGGGATGCATTCTTTTACGGACAGCGATCCATTATGGAATCTTATGCCCCCGGGGAACAATTTATACGCACAGTTGATCCGCCGCGGAGAGACCCCTGAAATTGTCACCGAAGATGTTGTGATATCCTATGCCGTGGAGAAGGGTTTTGAGAAGCCTTCAAAACATGTTAAGTTCTGGGAATATGCCGAACACTATTTTGGCAAGAGACTGCCGCCGGATATCGGATTATCCGGGAATGGGCTGAAAGGGGAGATGAAACTTAATGAAGAGCAGATGGCCTTTACGGCGGATATGGTTCCAGTGGTCCCATACTCTGATGATGGATCATTCAACCCTTACCCGTTGTTTACTATTGAAGCTATAGATAAGAACAATGGTAAAATTCTTGTGCGAACCAGTGTGGTGGCACCCACCTCGACTGAAATGGGTTGTAGAAACTGCCATGGAGGCAAATGGCGCGTAAATGACCAAGCAGGTCTTTCACGTGAAACTTCAAAGGATATATTGGCCGTACACGATAGAATCAGTAAAACAAATCTTTTGGGATTGGCTGAGAAAGGTCAGCCTGTCCTTTGTCAATCATGTCATCCGGATCAGGTCTTTGGCGCTAAAGGCAAACCGGAACTGCTGAACTTATCTGCAGCAATACACGGATTCCATGCAAACTATCTGACAAACAGAGAAGATGAAGCTTGTAATACCTGTCACCCCTCTTCTCCAAAAGGCAACACCCAATTTTTGAGGGGGATACACATGGAGCTCGGTCTGGATTGTACCAGCTGTCATTGGAAGATGGAGGATCATGCTTTAAGTCTTCTGAAGGCGGAAAAGAAGGCAGGAAAAAAGAAAACAGACCGGCTGATGAAGCATCTTTCCCCCAGATCGGTAAGTACAATTGAACAGATAAACCCAAGAACACCATGGTTCAATGAACCGGATTGCATGAATTGTCATGTAGATTTTGAGGAGCCTGAAACCGATGAATCCGAATTTAACCTATGGACAAAGGGAGTTGAACAACTATATAGGATGCGAACAGATGACGTCGGTATCATGTGCGAGGCCTGCCACGGGAGTACCCATGCCATTTATCCCACAAAAAATTTATATGGTAAAGACAGGGATAATATCATACCATTGCAATATCAGAATAATCCATATCCTGTAGGGGCAAACAGAAATTGTAAGGTGTGTCACAC
>CAZQOH010000172.1:0-1507 GCA_964594355.1 uncultured Desulfobacterales bacterium | reverse complement strand
GGGTATGACAAATGAATAGTTACTGATGGAGGTTTAAAGCTATGGAATTTAAACTCAATATGGCATCCCTTTCGGAAGAGAAAAAACTTGAAGCCCTTGATCAAGAGAAAATTTACGACGTGTTGATAATAGGAGGAGGACCTGCCGGCTTGACTGCCGCAGTCTATTGTATGAGGAAAGGTATTTCAACGGGGATTATCATAAAGGATATCGGAGGTCAGGTTGCTGTAACTGCAGGAATTGAGAACTATATGGGATACAGACACGTAAATGGGGTCGAACTTGTTGAGAAATTTAAAGAACAGGTATCACAGTTTGGTATTGGTTATGAGGAAGGTAGAAATGTAGCATCAATAATTTATAATAATATAAAAAAGGTTCATCTTGAAGACGACAGAGTCTTCTCTGCAAAGGCACTTATTATAGCCACGGGAAAAAACCCGAGAAGGCTCAATGTACCTGGTGAGAATGAGCTTATCGGGAAGGGTGTTGCTTATTGTGCAATTTGTGACGCACCCTTTTATGCAGGGAAAAAGGTTGTTGTGGTGGGCGGAGGAAATTCCGGGATTGAAGCGGCAATAGACCTGGCTAAAGTTGCAGAGCATGTTATAGTTGTTCAGTTTCTGGAAACTTTGACAGCCGACAAGGTTCTTGTTGATAATCTAAAAAAGTTTGGGAATGTCGATTTTTTATTTCAACATGAAGTGGTAGAGATTAAGGGAGATAAGAAAGTAAAATCGGTTGTCATTAAAAATATACAGTCCAATGAAATAAGAGAACTCGATGTCGAGGGAATCTTTGTGGAGATAGGCCTTATACCCAATAGCGATATTGCAAAGAACCTTGTTGATCTTAACGAATTGGGTGAGATAATTGTTGATTGTAGCTGTAATACCAGCAAGCCTGGTATATTCGCTGCCGGTGATGTTACATCTGTTCCGTTTAAGCAGATAATAGTAGCCGCAGGGGAGGGTGCAAAAGCCGCCCTTTCTTCCATTGATTATCTACTAAAAAAATGGGTTTAAGGAGGTTAGAAAATGTCTATGCTTGATGAAAAGGTTCAGCAGCAGTTAAAAGATGTCTTTAAACAAATGAAAAGTAATGTAACGCTTCTGAATTTTACCCAGGAATTTGAGTGCCCTACCTGTAAAAGTGTTAGAGAATTTGTTGAAGAGGCGACAGCAACATCAAACAAATTAAAATTCAAGGTGTATGATTTTGTAAAAGATAAAAACAAAGCCGATGAATATAATGTTGACAAAATACCGGCAATTGTTTTGCTTGATAAGGATGCCAATGATACGGGAATAAAATATTATGGATTACCAGGAGGTTATGAGTTTACTTCTTTTGTGGGAAGCCTTATTGAAGTTTCAGGCCAGAAAGAGGAATTGCCGGGAGACCTTGTGAGTAGAATTAAAAATATTGATAAGGATGTTCATATACAGGTTTTTGTGCTGCTAACCTGACCGTATTGCCCCGGTGCAGTTAGCGCCGCTCACAGACT
>CAZQOH010000171.1:0-5339 GCA_964594355.1 uncultured Desulfobacterales bacterium | reverse complement strand
TGACCTTGACGAGGCTTTTACATATAATATGTCACCGAGAGATCATAGACAGATCTGAAAAATTATTTATGAACATTTTGAATATATTGAGCATCAATGGGATGAATTTCAGCGGAGGCGCCGGCAATGAAAAAATATCATAATATCAGCAATCTCAAATTCGAGGATGGTTTCCTCGTTATTACTATAGATGGGGAACCTAAAAGATTTCAATTGAAGGAAATATCACCCGCACTTGAGAATGCATCGGAGGAGGAAAGGAATAATTTTGAAATCTCTCCTTCCGGCTATGGAATACATTGGCCTTTATTGGATGAAGATATTTCTATAGATGGTTTACTTGGAATTGTTCATGCACCACAGTGGAAGAAAGAGATTGCATAACCAGAAGAACCGGTGTCACCCAGTAAAGAGCGAATCAAGAAAAAACACCTCTCCTATCAAAAAAATCTCCTTTTTTCACTTGGCTCTTAATTCCCCACAGCTTGTCGGAGCATTGCGTAGATCCAGCTGTGCGGGCTGTGATAGAAAAGATAAAATACTTAAGGAGAAATGCAGGCTAAAATATCTTCCAATTGTAAGACAGAATAAAGCGGAACAGCGACTATTTTCCCGCTCTTGGCGAAATTTTGTTCCGATACTTTTATTCCGAATGATATCGATGGATACTTGGAAAGGAAAATATGGAGACTCTTAAGATGCCCAAAAGCGCTCGCTTTTACTTCAAGAGGCACAACTTTCCCATGAATGACAGCAAGATAATCTATCTCAGCAGTAGAACTTCGAACGGTTCGGTCCCAGTAATAAAGACTCGGGTTCTGGTTAATACCTTCAAGGGATACAAGCTCTTGGCCAACGAATTGCTCTGCAACTGCTCCGCTATGTGATGAAAATAAATTTTTTTTGTCGCTCCAGTCACGATATCTGGTACCCATAAGTCTTTGTGTGAGACCTACATCAAGAAATATAAGTTTATATCGTTTTTCCGAAGCACCAGCTGCAAGAGGAACACCAGCACCTGAAGTGGCTTTCACTTTTGTGAGAATATGGGCCTGCTCAAGCAGATTAATCGCATTTTTAATCTGCTCTGCCTTGGCATCCGGATCAATTTTGGTATAGGTTACCTTTCTGCCGACAATTTTTGGTACAGTTTCGAATACCCTGTTAATATATTGGGTTCCTGCTCTCCCACAATATTTATTGAAATCAGCCCGATACGTAGAAAGAATATTTTCCTGCTCATCGGAGGCGCTTAAATACGAATCGTCTTCAATGTATTTTTGTATGACACCGGGCATGCCGCCAATGAATAGATAATCCCTTAATAATGCAAGAATTTTATTATGAATAGTATCCCCGAAAGGGTTGAGAAGATTATTTTCGGCAATCTGCTTTACAAGAATATTGTTTCCCAACGCCTCTAAAAATTCAAGGAAGGTGAAAGGCCGTACATAAACAAATTGCAGCCTCCCAACCGGGACTGAAATTCTTTTCAATTCAAATTCAAGCAATGAACCGGCCCCGGCTATGTGCAAATCAGGGATTTCTTCATAGAAATACCGAAGGGCTGTAACAGCTAACGGACAATTCTGGATTTCATCAAAAAATAGGAGGCATCGGCCCGGGATAATTTCCTGTTCAAAAAAAGCGCTTATTTCGCGGATAATTCTTATGGGATCGAGATCCTGTTGAAAAAAATTGCTTAAAGATGGATTTTTTTCAAAATTTAAACAGACATAAGAGGTGAAGGTTCTTCCCAATTTTTCAATGGCGTAAGATTTACCGGTTTGTCGTGCACCACGAAGCAGCAGCGGTTTACGGCGCTTTTTTTGTGTCCATTGAATGAGATAATTATCAAGATCACGTTTCATTGTTTAGCATATATCAATTAACATGGTAAATGTCAAGGTAAATAATTACTTTTTATAGACATATTTAGGGGTTATTTTATAAGGCAAGTAGATATATATCAAGGATATGGCATAACAATTTTTTTCATAACGCCACAAAAAACGCAAAGTCATTAAAATTATGCAGTTTTTTTCTTTGGTGTATAACATATTCGTGACATGCCATGCAAAATTCGTATTGATGTCTCACGCTGTTCTGCATCACATTAAACCGGTTGTCATAAATATGTTCCGATTGACCAGCGCCTGAACTTCCTATTAATATAAATTTTTAACAAGGCATAAATCGGACAAGTAAAGACTACGACTGCTTCTGGATTTTTATCATATGCAGAAAGGATCATAAAGACAGTAGGCAGGATTATATAAAGGTTTCAAAATACTGGGGATAATATCTGCCGATAATAGGCAGTGCACTATGGTAAGAAACAACCTTCGTGTTTGAGGAGCCACTCTTTTCTCCACAATCCTCCTCCATAACCGATCAATTTTCCGTTGCTGCCAATAATGCGATGGCAGGGTACGATAAGGGAAATAAGATTCCTGCCGTTAGCTGCACCAACCGCACGTACAGCCTTTAGGTTACCGATAGCATTGGCGATATCTTTGTAAGAAGCCAGATGGCCGTAAGGCACCTTCAGCAGTTGCCGCCATACCTGCTCCTGAAAATCAGTTCCTTCAAATGAAATTTCCATGTCAAACTTACGGCGAGATCCATCAAAATATTCAGCCACTTGCCTTACAGCCTCGCCAACAGTAGGATGAGATTCGAATCTGTCTTTACGTATTTCCACAAAACACAATGAGGTTATTGAATTAGACGTACCACCTACTTCGATCAACCCGATCGGTGATTCATAGTAATCAAAATAAATATAACTCATAACATTTCTCTAAAGATTTAAAAAGGTTTAGACGCTACATTCTACCTTCCTTTGTCTCAGAAAGTGATGCATCAAAGGGAATAGTCAGTTTATATACATCATCCTGTATCCGGGCGTTTACCGGCAAATCACCTTTTTCAAAAATCTTCATCATACCCTTGTTTGTATGCAGCACTACAGCTTTAAAACCTTTCAAACCCCGTTCTTTTGCCAGCCGTATTAGCATTTCATAAAGATATGTGGCAATACCCAGTCCTTGATACCCTTCATCCACAATAAAAGCCAACTCCCCATAGGAGCTCTGTTCATCCCTGACAAATCGTGCTTCTGCGATGATGTCTTTCTGGTCGGGTTTTTCCACAATTGCAACAACGGACATAATCTGGCTATAGTCTACATTAACGTATTCCTGCATCTTATTATGGGGCATAGTCCTTACAGGGAAAAAATATCGGCGGTAAATCGCCTCATCGGAAAAACGGTAAAAAAGACGACGCATTCCATCTTCATCGGAAGGTTTTATTGCTCTGAACCGAACCCTTACTCCACTCTTAAAGGTGTTTTTGGTAGCGATCTCCATTGGATAGCAATGAGCACTTTCAGATAAAAAAATCTGATCTGAGAACAGTATCCTCTTTTCCCTGGCCTGCTCTACAAGTTCCTCTCTATCATCTGGATGGGCAATTTCGATCAGAGCTTGGGCCCGCTCACGCAACGACCGCCATTTCAAGTTGGCTATACCGTATTCGGTGACTACCATGTCAATGGATTCGCGCATATGGAACTGGTTGCGTAAATCTTGAAGCATCACCACAATATTGGGTTCCCCTTTAGGATTCCGACTGGGTAGTCCGATCACGGTACGTCCTCCATGGGAAATTTCAGCGCCTGTGATCAGATCGGCCACCTGACCCGGACCCGAAACAATATGCCCCTTACCTGCAGAAAAAACCATCCGACCTAACAGATCCACTTTTCGTGCCTCATCCACCACCACAAAATTAGGGTTGCGGCCGATTTGGATCGGGTCAAACACCTGATCTATACTCTGAAATTCTACCAGAGGATTTCTATCCAGCCATGTCATCAATTCTGGTGTTCCTAAGGCATAAGAAGTAATAGATTTACCCCTGAAAACCGCCTTTCGATAGTTGGTGACGGCGCCACTTTCAACCAGATCCATTAAGGTATCGGTAAAATAAGGTGAATGGATACCCAGGTGGTGTTTGCGGGCAAGGTTTCGGCCCACAGCTTCAAAAAAAGAACCGGTGAAAAAACTGATGCAGTCCCCATCATCAATCACCTGTGCAACATTGGCCGCCACTTTATCCATGACATAATTAACCGGCCAACGCTCAAAATATGTTGGCGGTTTCGTTGACTCTACCAGCAGATCAAAATCCGAAATGGAAACAATGGTGTCGCCAAATGTGAAAGGGATCTGGGTGTTGATTTCACCCACCACCAATGAGGCTTGCTCCATGGCTTCCCTGGCAATATCAACGGCCACTCCAAAGCTGGAATATCCGGCTTCATTGGGTGGCGTGATTTGAATAAAAGCCACATCAATAGGAATCCGTTTGGATTTAATAATTCGTGGTATCTGGGAAATACGACCCGGGATCAAATCAACATTTCCGGATATAACGGCCTCGGTGGACACCAGGGTGGAAAAAAAGTTTTAAGGCGGTAATTTTGGTAGTCAAGTTCTTTTAATGAAAGGATATCCCCATGGCTAGTCAGTTGAATCAGTCCCAGGTCTTTTGTATTACCACGATCGGAATCAAAAAGACTTTTCATCAGGGTACGGGGCTCTGCCACTCCGCTGCCCAGAAAAATATTCATCCCGGGTTTAATGTAGTCCAAGACCTTCTCAGGAGAAACAACAAGGTCTTCCCATCGTCTATGTGAAAGTTTGCTCATTTTTTTTCTCTCGTTCAAACGTTTGTTTTGTTTTACCGTCAGCGATCATTCTCAAAAGAGGTATCATGAAAACCACACACGCTATAAGGAAAACAATACTAGCCGTAGGAGCTATTATATCATGATTTTTTATGCTTGATGCAACGAAAAGAATAGCGCAAAAGGTTGAACTTTACCTCTTGGTTTGTATTATAGTCCGACATCCCGCTTACCTCACTTTTAGCCATTTTAGGATCTTTTTGCCGCCATATTATTAAATACATATATAAGTTTACTAAAGCAGAGGCAAGAAAAAGCGTTGCTATTTACAGGGGATTTTGTAGCGGTTTTGCCTCCCTTGGGGGCACTGATCCCTCCATTTGTGTGAAGGGATCAGTGTCGTAGAGGCGACAGTAATACGGGGCCTTTTGCTTTATTAATATATAACGTTCGTGCAGAACGTGCTTTGTGAAAATAGATGTCACCCATTAGAGGGCAGGTCAAAAGAAAAAACATCTCCCCTATTAACGATAGCACAGTTTTAATCCATCTCAATGATCTCCATCATACAAAGAGATTTGTAAATTTAAATGTTTCAGAATTAAACAGCCCTTTGTCACTTAGTTTTAACTTGGGAATCACC
>CAZQOH010000170.1:0-5349 GCA_964594355.1 uncultured Desulfobacterales bacterium | reverse complement strand
CCGTCTCTTTAATATACCTTAAATCTGTCCACTTTCCTTTGAACCGATACATTTTTCATCAAATAGAATTCCATTAGTTTCCATAAAGATAGACAACTCTTCTGAAGCCAGAAATTCGATAAGTCCTTTTATGTCCTGATATAGAAGCGGCTCACCACCCGTAAGTTTTACACTTTGAAGACCCACGGATTTGGCTTCTAAAATTGTTTTTTTTAGGGCACTTAGAGAAATACTGTTTTGCCGGTTTTGAGAGAATCTGGGTGAGATCCAGCAGTGGGTACAACAGAGGTTACAATGATCGGTTATGTAAAGATAGAGATCCGTCAGCGCATAACCTGGTTCCTGGTTTAACATTTGATTCACAATATCTAAGATCTCCTATTCTCTATCCTGGGAAGAGGAGACCTTTGAAAAATGCTCAATTTTGTTCAAGTTCAAGGAAGGCGAAAATTTTAACCACAGGAATACATTGAGTATTTTGAGGACTAAAATTTGAGCCTGACACAGAAATTGGGCAAAAGGGAGCGTTTTACAAAGGTCTCAAGAGATAAACCCATTTACCTCCAGTTGCTCTATAAAGCTTCCAATGTCCTTCTGGATTTGTTTAAAATCCACATCAGGATATAACTCAAACAGGTATTGGATCAACCGGTTTACATCCTTTTGTCCGTTTAGCATCAAGAAGGTCTCTTTGGCAGAATGGTTTATATACTTCAAGTTGCCGGTTTCGGGGTCGAACAGAAAGGCCCCATCTTCTTCCTCCCTGTAAACTATAGAAGGATTCTTGACAAATTTCTTGGTTAGATCCATAATTCTATATCTCAATAGCCCCTTTTTTCTTGAGATGGGCAAGGAAAGTTAAGCAGTCAAAGTATGCCTCATCAGCAGTGATCTGATAATGTTGTTGAAGCAGTCTGGCAATGTCCCTGGGAGTATTCTTTCCATTACACCAATCCAAAACGATTTTTCCTGCTTGGTTCATGACACACATTGGTCTGAGTTTTCCTTTTTGTTCTTTATAAAGGCGTATGATCGCCCCTTGAGTTTTATGTGTAATCGAAGGGTGTTTTAAAGGCCTAGACCTTTCCAGTATGTCCGTCTCAATGTTCCACAGAAATTTCTTTATTTCTGATTTTGTTGCCTGGACACGGCCCGGTCTTGCCAGAAGGAGCCCGGAAAATATCCCTGACAGCATCGAGATAAAACCTCTTCTGCATTCTAATGTTCTTGTCTTTGTTTCCATACTGTTTCCTTTATGGCCAGATAGTTACAGAGATTCGATTTATTATTCATAATAATACCAATATAATGAATAAAAGTCAATGAATAAATTACCACCAATAGGCCCTCAGACAATTACACGGCTGAAAATCTGACTGTCTCTGAGGCAAAACTTATGGAGGAAAATTATGAAACCTGTATCAATCTTTTTCGAATCGATAGAGGTGAGATTAAGAATAGGCCTGGATATCTATGATATTACGACCGAATTAAAACACTTGATAAAGAAATCCAACATTGAGAACGGAAGTCTATCTGCAACAATGATCGGTTCAACCGGATCGCTTACAACCATTGAATTCGAACCAGGGGTTGCGGAGGATCTGAAAAGGGCCATAAACAAGCTTGCCCCGCCCGGCCAAGAATATGAACATGAAAAAGCCTGGCACGACGGCAACGGACACAGTCATGTCCAGGCTGCATTGTTAGGTCCTTCCATTGTATTGCCCGTTAGAAAAGGGCAGTTGAAACTGGGAACCTGGCAACAGGTTGTTGCAATCAACCATGACAATCACCCACGGTCTAGAACCATAGAGGTGACAATTACCGGGGCATCAGGGTGAGACCTATCTATTTTTTGACCAAATCTTTTTTGAGTTTTTTCTCCAATTCAGCAAAGAGGCTTTTTTTCTTTGCTTCCTGTTTTGCTTTAAAAGATTCAATTTTCTCTGAATAATCTTTTTTGGTATTTTGAAATTTTTTAAGTTCTTCTTCGAGTTTGCTCTCTTGTGTTCCCCTTGGGATTTCTTCTATTTTTAAATGATTTTTGACAAAAAGCCTGTTTTCATAAGCACCTTCAATAATATCTATGATATCTAGTTCTTGAAGTTTTTTGCATAGAAAATGGCCATGTTCTAAAGAAAAGGATAGAAGTCGGCAAGTGTCTTCTACAGAGGGTGAAGTAGAAGTCTGGTGTTCAAGAATCCTTATTGCTGATACGATAAGATGAGCGTTGGAGTAGAAGTCAGTATTTTCCATGATAATCTTTTGAGACCTTTGCAAAACGCCCCCTTTTGCTCAATTTCTGTGTCAGGCTCAAGTTTTAATCCTCAAAATACTCAATGTATTCCTGTGGCTAAAATTTTCGCCTTCCTTGAACTTGAACAAAATTGAGCATTTTTCAAAGGTCTCCTTTTTTCATCGATCCTGGGATGGCAATCCATGAATGAGGGGCTTTAGGTTTTTTTCACAAGAAAATATTAAACAAGCCTCCTTCTTGACACAAAAGCATAAGAAGAGTAACATTTATTCCAAATTAGTCAAGTTAGTTTTTTTATACATAAACAAGGCAACGCTAATTAATGCCTGAACGAAAACACTCAATTTTTGAATTTTGAAATTCGAAATCCGAATTACGAAATCCGAAACAAATTCTAAATTCGAATGTTCAAATGCTCTAAACAAACGAATACCGAGGCTTTTGTTTTGAACATTGAAAAATTTGATATTCGATATTGTTTCGAGTTTCGAGTTTCGATATTCGGATTTTTGTCTGAACGGGAGTTTTCGTTCAGGCACTAATTAGATGGCCGTTTCAATCAACAATCATCCCCGATGAATCGGGATTTACACTTCGCTTCAACAATCAAAAATCGCCAATTAAAAGGGGGTAACATGACTGAAATCGTTGATATAAATGCAAGGGAAATTTTAGATTCAAGAGGGAATCCTACAGTTGAGGTGGATGTTACTGTCGCCTGTGGCGCTGTTGGGCGTGCTGCAGTTCCCTCCGGGGCTTCTACGGGGAAACGCGAAGCTCTGGAGCTTCGTAATAAGCGATCAAAGCGGTTTGGGGGCAAGGGCGTTATCAAGGCTGTTGAAAACGTGAAAAATATTATTGCTCCTTCTATACAGGGTATGGACGCTGCAGATCAGGCAATAATTGACAAATTTATGATTGAACTTGACGGTACACCCAACAAGGCAAAACTAGGGGCAAATGCTATACTTGGCGTATCAATGGCCGCTGCCAGGGCGGCATCCTTTGCTTATGCATTGCCTCTTTATCGATACCTGGGTGGCATAAATGCCAGATATCTTCCTGTTCCAATGATGAACATTATTAACGGTGGAGTACATGCGGCCAACAATCTTGATATCCAGGAGTTTATGATTATACCAGTTAGCGCGAAGACCATTGCACAGGCTGTTCAGATGGGAGCAGAAACTTTTCATTGCTTGAAAAAAATACTTAAAAAAAAGGGGCTTAGCACTGCCGTAGGTGATGAGGGCGGCTTTGCACCGGATCTTGAATCTAATGAAAAGGCAATACAATTCATCATAAGCGCAATTGAATCCGCCGGATACAGACCCGGCAAAGATATTGGGATAGCCATAGATTCTGCTGCAAGCGAGTTTTATAAAAATGGGAAATATCTCTTGAAGTCGGAAAATAAGAAGATTACATCCGAGGAAATGATCGATTATTATGAAAGTTTAATCGATAAATATCCTATATTTTCTATAGAAGACGGTCTTGCCGAGCAGGATTGGATCGGCTGGGAATTAATGACCGATCGGGTAGGCAGATCCGTCCAGGTCGTGGGTGATGATATCTTTGTAACAAATCCCAGGATATTTGGGAAAGGTATTGAAGAAGGAATAGCAAATTCAATCCTTATTAAACTTAATCAAATTGGAACTGTTACTGAAACCCTTGATACCATAGAGATGGCAAA
Organism: uncultured Desulfobacterales bacterium; assembly: GCA_964594355.1. Taxonomy (GTDB): domain Bacteria; phylum Desulfobacterota; class Desulfobacteria; order Desulfobacterales; family JAUVVS01; genus JAUVVS01. Next base: position 1,390 of record CAZQOH010000170.1, on the reverse strand, counting down.
ACAGGCAGGCTACACTACTGTGATATCACATAGATCTGGTGAAACGGAAGATACTTTTATTGCAGACCTTGTGGTTGGGATAAACGGAGGTCAAATTAAAACAGGCTCAATGTCACGTACTGACCGGGTTGCCAAGTATAACCAGCTTCTTAGGATTGAAGAGGAACTAGGGGAAGGGGCTAGATTCTCTGATGAAATATTTATTTCTGAATAAATCCAGACCTCGTCATTCACTTTATACAAATGACCGTAGACCTTTATATACCGAAAGATTACACATAAATTGGACATCAGGTCGGTCTGGATTATAAGGTTCAGGGTTCCCGGTTCAGGGTTCAAAGTTACCCGATGAAATCGGGATTAAGGTAATTGCGGTTTCTGCTAACCCTGAACTTTGAATTTTGAACCGTGAACGGTTACAGTAAAGAAAACTTCCAACAATGAAAAAAGCGTGTGTTATTTTATTAGTTTTTATTGGATTTGCATGTTTTTATAAATTTGCAGATGCCTATGTGCTTCAAGGGTCGCATATACTTGAGTTAATGACAACAAAACTTGGAGTGTCTGAAAAGCTATTAGTTTCGCAGAGGCTGGTAATCTATGATAATAGCCTTCAAAACGGCTCGGTTGAATTAGACGAAACTTTAAGGTATCATTTTCCAGAAAAATTCCGTTCGGATATTCAGTCTGAAAATGCTCAAAGGATTCATGTTTTATCAAAAGGTATGGCATTGACTGTAATAGACGGCAAAGTTACTACCGAAGCTGAAATCGGTTTTGACTGGTTTAAGGACATTCTTCTTTACCGTTCACGGGAATTGCTTCAAGAAAGACTTTCCTTACTTGGAGTGGATGTGTCGGTTTCAAGTCTGGGACGATTTAAAGATAAAATAGCATTTGTTGTGGGTGCTGAATATCCGGATGAATCGGCCCCACAGGTTTGGATAGATAAAGATACATTTAGACCGGTTCGGTGGCTGATAGAGTGCAAGAGGCCTGAACTTGAAAAAGATTCTTTGGAAGTCCGGTATCTCGATTGGCAGAAAATAAATAGGATCTGGTATCCTATGCTTATTGAATTTTATCAGAATAATTTTTTAGTGCGCGAAATTTATGTTGTAAACATCGAGGTTAACCCTTTATTTTCTGGTAATTTATTTGATATTAATCGTCTCAAGTCAATATATCCGCCTATTGCCAGTGTTATGACAGACCAACAAAAAACAAATGATTTAAACGATGTCCAAAAGACCATCGAAGATTTTACAAAAATCTTTAAATAAGGGTAATAGTTCAGCCACCAAGACACAAAGACACAAAAATTATTTTAATACCCTCCATAATAAAAGGTTTAAGTTGATATCTCTTCTTTGTGCCTTTGTGCCTTAGT
>CAZQOH010000169.1:0-5349 GCA_964594355.1 uncultured Desulfobacterales bacterium | reverse complement strand
GTAGAACGCTTCAAATTGTACCCACGATTAGCTCGGAAGTTCAGGCGCTGGTCAATCGGAACATATTTATGACAACCGGTATAGTTCTAATTATTTTCAGAATACTAATTTGATACAAAATATCACGTTTATTCTGCGTGCCCTGTTAAATTAACTTTGGTATTTAATAACTGGGATAAGCAAACCCTTTCTAATTAATCCGGAGGACGATAATGGCAAATATCAGAAATCGCGTGGAAAAATGGTTCGAACATTACGCCCGCGTCATTTACTATAACCGGATAAAAACGATTCTCATCATGTTTGTCGTTATTGCAGCTATAGTTTCTCAGATCCCAAAAATCACCATCGATATCTCGACAGAAGGTTTTTTACGTAAAACCGACCCAACCCTTATCGAGTATAATGCTTTTCGTGACCAGTTCGGCAGAGATGAACTGATTATTATAGCAATCAATTCACCGGAAATTTTCAACAAAAATTTTCTCTCTAAATTAAAAACTATGCATAATGAGCTGGCTGAAAAGGTTCCCTATATTGAAGACATAACAAGCCTTGTCAACGCGCGGAACACCCATGGCGAACAGGATGAACTCATCGTGGCAGAGTTGCTGGAAGACTGGCCTGAAACACCAGAAGCGATTGCGGCAATTCAGCAGCGGGTACTCGATAATCCCATGTTTAAAAATACATTGATCTCCGAAGATGGAACATTTACCACCATCATGATTAAGACACAGACTTACTCTTCTGTTGGAAATGATATTGACGTACTAGAAGGATTTGAAGATGATTCCAAGCAGAATACCGCAGAACCAAAGAAACCCGATGAATTTGAGGAGAGAAAATACCTCACGGATGAAGAAAACAGCGAGATGGTCAATGCTGTTCGCAATATTGTAGTGAAATACAAAGCGCCTGACTTTCAGGTGTATATTGCCGGTTCGTCAGCGGTAACCCACTTTCTAAAAAAATCGATGATGAAAGACATCCGCAGGTTTGTATTACTTGCATTATTAACCGTTGCCTTTTTTCTCTTTATTATGTTTCGAAGAATCTCCGGCGTTGTGCTACCGCTTTTGATCGTACTGCTTTCACTTTTTTCCACCATTAGCTTGATGGCAACATTTGGTGTGCCAATAAAGTTGCCCACACAAATTCTTCCCTCTTTCATACTTGCCGTAAGTGTCGGTTATTCGGTTCATATTCTGGCAATATTTTACCATCGCTATCGAAAAAATCGTAACAAGGAAGATGCCGTGGTTTATTCCATAGGCCATTCAGGACTTGCCATCTTTTTTACGGCCATCACCACGGCAGGTGGTTTGTTCTCCTTTTCAACTTCAGAAGTTTCTCCTGTGGCCGATCTGGGCAAATTTGCCGGCACAGGTGTATTGCTTGCCATGGTCTATACTTTAGTTCTTCTGCCGGCATTGCTTGCAATTGTACCGATAAAGGCTAACAAAGAGAAAATAGACGAACCAAAAGCTACCGCAACTGATAGGCTCCTTACCGCCATAGGCAAAATAGCGACTGGCTATCCATACACAATACTGCTCGTATCCGCCATTATCCTTGCTCTTTCCATTGCCGGTGCAATAAAAATTCGATTTTCTCATGACGTGCTGAGTTGGTTTCCGGAAACCAACCCAGTCCGTATTGCAACGAAAAAGATTGATCAAGAGTTGCGCGGTTCCATTAGTCTGGAAATCATTGTTGACACCGAAAAAGAAAACGGTCTGTACGAACCAGACATATTAAACAGGCTGGAAGAATCGGCCAAATATCTGGAAACTTTAAAAGTGGGGGAGATCTTTGCCGGAAAAGCCTGGTCTCTTACCACGATTTTAAAAGAAATAAACCGCGCATTAAATGAAAATCGAAAGGAATTCTACACCATTCCCCAAGACAGGAAGCTGATCGCCCAGGAATTACTACTTTTTGAAAACAGCGGATCTGATGATATGGAAGATTTTACAGACAGCCAGCTTAGCAAAGCACGTCTCATGATAAAAGTACCCTTTAAAGACGCTGTTGCTTACAGCAATTTCCTTGATGTAGTACAAGGGCATTTTCAAAGATTTTATCCCGATGAAAAAATTATTACAACGGGCATGTCAACACTGCTTTTCAGAACGGTATCAAATGCAATTGATAGTATGGCAAGAAGCTATTTATACGCATTCATTATCATCACAATTCTCATGATTTTGCTCATCGGGCATCTGCGCATCGGTCTTCTAAGTATGGTGCCCAATCTTGCGCCGATTATTGTTACACTTGGCCTTATGGGTTGGTTTAAAATACCCATGAATCTGTTTACCATGCTAGTGGGCAATATTGCCATTGGCCTTGCCGTTGATGACACGATCCACTTCATGCACAATTTCAGAAGATACTTTGAAGAAACCGGAGATGCTAAATTTGCCGTTATGGAGACCTTGCACACTGCCGGCCGGGCAATGCTGGTCACATCCTGTGTGTTATCGATCGGTTTTTTTATATTCGTGTTTGCCACCATGAACAATCTCTTTCATTTCGGTCTGCTCACCGGTTTTACCATAGTAATGGCACTTGTTGCCGATTACTTTATTGCTCCGGCACTCATGATGATAGTTAATAAAAACAGGTCAAAGCTTACGTCTGAAAGCAAACGCCCATAACAAACTGTTGACTTATTGCTAAAAACTTATAACCTAATAATATTTATTTGAAAATGAACAATGTGAAGCTCAACCAGGACTTTAGCGAAGAGCTGTTCACTACACGCAGGCCTGAAAAGGGGCTTTAGACGATTCTTAATTATGGAATTTCATCTTAAAATAGATTCATTAATATTTTTACTTTTGGTGTTTGTTCTTTTATCTATTTTAGCAATAAAACCATCTTTTGCTGAAGAGAATACAACGCTCAACGAAATTATAAACGGTTTTGACGAGAAAGAATCATCAAGCGGTATGCTTGACGAAGTAATGGAGGGCTTTGAAGATGAAGAAGATACGGATACTGAAGTTCCCGAAAAAGAACACAAGCCATCCCTTTTCAGTATAGACGGCTACGTGAAACTCGGTTCATCTTACAATATTATTGACCACACTCCAGAAGGGGTAGAAACCGATTGGGGAGGCTTATCTCGCATGCGTGCAGAATTGCAGATTTACCTGGACACAAAATTTTCCAGTTCGTGGCAGGCACGCGTAGGTGGTAAAGGCTCATATGATTTTGTCTATGCAATCAAGGGTCGAGATGAATTCACCGATGATGTCCTGGACAGCTGCGAAAAAGAAGTCGAGATCCGAGAGGCATATGTCTTGGGAAGTCTTCTTAACAACCTCGATATAAAAGTCGGACGGCAAATTGTTGTATGGGGAAAATCAGATAATATACGTGTTACAGATGTCCTTAATCCGCTTGATATGCGCGAACCCGGCATAACTGACATTGAAGACCTTAGGCTTCCTGTTACCATGACCCGGCTGGATTATTACATCGGAGACTGGAGCTTGACCGGTATAGCACTTCACGAAATCCGCTTTAACAAACCCCCGGAATACGGCAGCGATTTTTATCCCATGGCAATTCCTCCTCCGGATGAAGATAAACCTGAACACGGCGGTGAAAATACGGAATTCGCCATGGCTGTAAACGGTGTCTTAAAAGGATGGGATATTGCTTTCTACTATGCGAATCTTTATAACGACATGCCGCATATGGAAACCATTTCTGGTGTATTTCCACCGCAATTTGAGCTTAAGCACGCGCGCTTAAAGATGTTTGGCGCAGCTTTCAACATAGCGATCGATAACTGGCTGCTAAAAACTGAAGCCGCACTCTTTGACGGAATCAAGTTCTTCAATACAACCGATAAAACTTATTCCAGAAGAGATATTCTTGCAGGAATCGAATACTCTGGCTTTAAAGACATGACAATTAGCATTGAGGCTGTAAATAGACATATAAATGATTTTAATGATATATTGAAATCAACTCCTGATGAAGCAAAGGAGGATAAATTTGAGTCACTAATAAGGATAACGAAAAATTTTCTAAATGAGACGCTTACATTGAATATTCTCGCCTCTAGATTTGATACCACCGGCCAGGACGGCGCATTTCAACGTTTTTCAGCTGGATACGACTTGACAGACGCTGTTGACATCACAGGTGGAGCAGTATTTTATCAATCTGGTGATCTTGTTGAATTCAGTAATATCGGAGATAATGATCGTCTCTTTTTCGAAGTCAAATACAGTTTTTAGTTTGATTTAAACCCACCACTTCCAGGGGTGGACCCGGAAAGGTTCTACCGTTCCGGCGAGAAATACGGTGCAAAGCACGAAATACGAATTTCGAAATTCGAAACAAATCCGAAATTCTAATGTTCAAATGACAAAAACAAAGTCAAAAATAGGCCTAAAGAGTCTCAATATGGATAGCTTTTTGGTATGTTGGACATAGCCCAATTTTTGTTTAATATTTCGAATTTAGGTTCCAAAGCGTTTTTTCCCCCTTCAAGGGGGCTACCTGAGGCCTCCCGCCCTGCGGGAGGAGCACTCACTAATATTATGCAGGTTTTAGGATATACGCGCAAGCGCTTGTATCACCTCATCAAGCTGCTCAGGTGAAATATACACATGAGGAGAAAATCGAACTCTTCCAAGCCTCTCAGCAACAATGATATTGTTTTTCTTAAGATGTTCTACGATTTTATCTGCCCTGACTCCAGGCTTTTCACAGACAACGATTCCCGTTGGATAATCTGAAAATTGATCTGATAACACCTTAAATCCAATTCTAGTAAGCTCTTTACTCAAGTGAGCGCTCAGCTCAAATATCCTTTCCCGCACAGCAAAAAACCCAATATCTTGTAAGAATTCGATCGCAGCGTCAAAATATACCCAATCGTTGAAATTGACAGTGGAAAAGGTAAATCGGTCGGCCGTGGATTTCAGCTTTGACTTGTAAGGAAGATATTCTCTTGCTTGCACCACCGATTCCGTGCCGATAAACACCGGTTCAAGGACATCAAGCTTCTCTTTTGAAACATAAAGTACTCCCAAGCCCATCGGCCCCATAAGCCACTTCCAAGCGGAAAACGCCATATAGGAAATATTTGCCTTTTTTAGATCCATGGGCTGCATTCCCACCCCTTGGGCTCCGTCTATTACAAAATCAATATTTTTTTCTTTGCACAGCACCCCTATCTGATCTAATGGAAGGGGCATACCGGTACACCAGTGCACAGCCGATAAGGAGATGACCCGGGTTTTCTCGGTGACCAGATTTTTGAGCGCTTCCAGGAAGCTTTCAGGAGTTTTTTCCATGGGTGTTGTGACGATTTTTACACCT
>CAZQOH010000168.1:0-5352 GCA_964594355.1 uncultured Desulfobacterales bacterium | reverse complement strand
GAAATCCGATCCGTTAAATTGTCACCATGTACACACTTTTGAACGTTACCAATATATTATATAATAATAAAGGGATCATTTTCAAGTCTATATGCGTCAACTTTTACTTTTAATCCGGTTTCATTGATCATCTTTTGAAGTCTTTCAGCAAGTACGTCAACTATCAAATGCTCCGATGCAAAATGTCCAATATCGATAAGTCCTAAGTTTTTGTTTGATACCTCCCTTGCATCATGGTAGCGCAAATCTCCGCTTATAAAGACTTGGGCGCCGGATGAAAAAAAGTTATTAATCAGGCTTGAACCGCTCCCCGCACAAACAACCGCCTTATTTATCGATAGTTCTGGATTTCCTGCGATTTTTACCCATTTAAGTCCTAATTTTTCCTTAATTTTTAACGCAAAAGACGTAAGTATTGTCTCTTGATCAAGCTCGCCAATACGCCCAATGCCCTGTCTGTTTTCAGATTCACTTACCTTTTCTAAAACTTTCAGGTTCTTTAAGCCAATCTTATAAGCAAGGATATCGTTGACGCCGTCTTCGGCGTTGTCGAGATTGGTATGTGCCGCAAATACAGCCAAACTGTGCTGACTCGCCATTTGAATTACAGCACCAACAGAAGCGTTAAAATCGATTGATCTTATCGGTTGAAATATTAAAGGATGATGTGTGATTAAAAGGTCAACATCCTTGCTGCATGCAGCTGTCACAACATCAGGAACCGGGTCGAGAGCAATCCATATGTGTCGGACTGGCCAGTCCATTTTGCCAACCTGGAGCCCAACATTATCCCATTCCTCGGCAAGGTAGACCGGGGCAATATTTTCCATTATTTTGATAATATCAACTACTGTTGAAGCCATCGTCGTATTCGTTGCTGTTGTGTTTATTTGTTCGTAAACGTAAACATACACCTGTACGTGTAACCGAAAGATACCTCTGTATGATAAAAAAGGCGTGGGCAAAAAAAATCACCACGCCTTAAAAAACTAATGAGTAGAATATTTACGATCATTTGGATTAAATATTGAAAATCGTAAATGGGCCCACCTGGGATCGAACCAGGGACCTACCGGTTATGAGCCGGTGGCTCTGCCAGCTGAGCTATGGGCCCACAAAACAACCACTAACTAGTGCCTCAACGAAAATCCTAAAAATCTCCCCCCATTACGAAAGGGGAGCTTGTGAGGAAATCTGGTACTTTTCGTTCAAACACTAACTACCTTTAGGAAATCGTTTTGTCAAGCACTAGGTTTCAATAAAACTTTTAAGTTTGCGACTTCTTGTGGGATGTCTAAGCTTTCTCAAGGCCTTGGCTTCTATTTGTCTGATCCTTTCACGTGTTACCGCAAAATCCTGTCCGACTTCTTCAAGAGTATGGTCCGCCTTTTCACCAATTCCAAACCTCATACGCAGCACCTTTTCTTCACGTGGTGTCAAAGTCGCAAGAACCTTTCTTGTCTGTTCACCTAAATTCAGGTTTACGGCAGCATCTGAAGGGAGCATAAATTTTTTATCTTCTATAAAATCACCAAGGTGGCTATCCTCTTCATCCCCTATTGGTGTCTCCAGTGAAATAGGTTCTCTCGCAATCTTTAATACTTTGCGTACTTTTTCCAAAGGAACCTCCATTTTTTGAGCTATCTCTTCAGGCTTTGGTTCATGGCCGAGTTCCTGTACCAAATATCTAGATGTGCGTATTAGTTTATTAATAGTTTCAATCATATGAACCGGAATTCTTATAGTCCTTGCCTGGTCGGCAATTGCCCTTGTTATTGCCTGCCTGATCCACCAGGTAGCATATGTGCTGAATTTATATCCACGGCGATATTCAAACTTTTCTACCGCTTTCATAAGACCTATATTCCCTTCCTGGATTAAATCCAAAAATTGTAAGCCTCTATTAGTATATTTTTTTGCAATACTAACAACTAGACGCAAATTCGCCCTTATCATCTCGCTCTTAGCCATTTTAGCATGATATCGCCCTTCATCAACATTTGATAAAATCTTTTTTAAAGAATGACATCTCTCCTTGATGGTATTCTCTCTTTCATTAATAAGTCCCTGTATCTTTTTGAGTTCCGTAAAAAGAAAAGCAATATCCTTTTTCTCCAGGTCACACCGACATTCGGCCCATTTTATAAAGCCCTTCTCTGTTTTTAACTGGTCAAGAACCTCTGTAACCGGAGCACCAATTTTATTCGAGCACATTAGAACTATTTTATTCATGGAATCAAACCATTCCATTAGACTTCTTAGTCTTTCTTCGATTTCATCTACCACCCCGCCTTCAAGACGCCAATTTTTAAGTTTATCAAAGATTTTCTGATTACGGCGAATTATATATCTTCTAACCCGACGTTTTTCACCCAATTTCAAGGTAGATGAAAAAAGTTTTTCACGATATAAACTGCTTTCCTCATTTATCTTTTTAATAGGACGTACTGTATTTAAAAATTTCTCAATCAGAAATACTTCATCTACATACCCATCTCCCTCATCAACATCTCTTAATACATGTTTTGGGCGAAGATTCCCTTGTTCAATATGTTCTCCAAGTTTTAAAATAGACTCAATCCCTACGGTTGTCTCAAGCAATACTTTTAAGACGTTTTGCTCAGCAGCTTCTATCTTCTTGGCTATTTCAACCTCTCCTTCTCTACTTAAAAGTGTAACAAGACCCATTTCACGCAGATACATCTTTACAGGGTCGGTCACACTACCGAAATCCGCAACAGAAATATTGCCTTTAGTACTTTTTTTGGTTGTAGCATTTTTTTTGCTTACTAATACTTTACGTTTTTTTTCATCTACGATTTCTATATTGAGATTATCAAACATTATAAGTGTTTCATCTATTTGATCCGGAGACAACATCTTGTCAGGAAGCACTCCATTAATTTCTTCATAAGATAAATAACCCATTTTTTTGCCCTTTAAAATCAGTTCTTTAAATATCTCCTTTTTTAAATCCTTTTTGTCTTCCTGCTTTTGAGCAACCTTTTTCCTAATTGTCTTAGTTTTTGTCTGTTTTGCACCCATTTTTTTTATAACAGTTCTTTTTCTAGTTGCACCTTTGCTTGTACTTACTTGTTTGGTAGAAGTTCTTTTTCTAGTTGCGGCTTTGTTAGCATTCCCTGCAACCCTCGACTTTCTACCAACTCTTCTTTTCGCAGAACCCGTATTAGCCTTCTTTTCACCTGCCAATTTAGTAGCGGGTTTTGTTGTTGTCCTTGTTGCTTTTCTTGTGTTTGCCTGTCTTTTAACGACTTTTCTTGCCATTGAGTTTAGCCTCCTACCGGCCCAATTCTATTTATTTTCTTCCGGCATAAATTGGAAAAGGTAATGCTTGCTTCCGAATTATTGTTAAATAGATCCCATTTTCTTTTTCTTTCTTGCCTGAATTTGCTTTTCCTTTAATAGTTTCAAAAGCATTTCATGGTCATTGTCCTCTTCTGCTGCTTTTATCTTTTTTAATAAAGCATTTTTATTACGGCTTCGGCTGTTCTCAAATTGTGTTATTAACTTGAAACAACCCTTTCGGTCCCACAAATCCTCTTCAAATACAAGAGATGCTGCAATGCTCTTTTTGTCTTTGTCGTCTATCAAGTCTATAATTTCGGATGTCTGTCCGCCAGAGTTCTCATTGTGCTGCAAAATAGTCTGTCCAATAGATTTTAAACTATTATTTTCAAAATAATCGAGCACGTTACGTTTAGATATTTCAGATAATATTTCCGGAAATTGAAGCATCATCGCAATTATCCTTCTCTCAAGCCGATTATCTTTTCTCTGGGGATATCCTCCATTAGCCACGTATTGATAATTGGCTCCTTTTTTGTCAGATACTTCTCTAACCTTTTCGAGAATTGCTGCTCCATCAATGTCTATTCTTTCCGCAAGCTCCTTAATGTATAACGATCTTGCAACGCTATCATTAATAGATGCTAACGGTTCTTTCATGTCTGTAACTATTCGGATTTTTCCATCAATGGAAAGCCCGTGTTTTTTTACAGCCGATTCAATCAGGAAAGGGAAAATACCAGGAGCTTGCTTGGAGGCGTTCATAAAGTGCTCGGGTCCGAACTCAAAAAGATATGAATCGGGGTCATACCCGGAAGGTAAAATGATAACACGGGCATCAACCTCCTCTTTTACAAATCTTCCAATGCTTTTCAAAGCAGCTTTTATACCTGCCTCATCTGAATCATAAACAAGGACTATCCTGGAGCAATACCCTCTTAGAAGACTGATATGCTCTGAAGAAAGTGCTGTTCCAAGAATTGCAACTGAATTTTCTATCCCATTTTGATAAAGAGATAAAAGATCAAAATATCCTTCGACTATATATACCGTATTGTTTTCCCTGCACTTTTTTTTTGCTCTATTTAGCCCGTATAGAGAGCGCTTCTTATTGTATACGGGGGTTTCGGGAGAATTAAGATATTTCGGTAAGGAATCATCCATAACACGTCCTCCGAAACCAATCACCTGGTTAATTGTATTAAATATCGGAAAGATAATGCGCCCTCTAAATCTATCGTAATAACCGCTTTTATCTTTTCTTGAAATAATCAATCCGGACTTTTCAACAAACCTTAGTGATATACCTTTTTTTGAAAAAAATTTTAAAAGACTATCCCAATCTCTTGGTGCATATCCAAGATTAAAGCCGTCAATAGTCTCTTTTTTTATCCCCCGTTCATTCAGATATAAAATTGCCTTTTTTCCTGCACTACTCTTTAATAATGTATAGCAAAAAAAATTCATTGCCTGTTTATTTATGTCACGCAGTCTCTCCCTTTCATTAATCCTTTCTTTCTGCTTCTTCGACATAGTTTGAGTCGGGATTTCGATACCATATCTTTTAGCAAGCATTCTTGCTGTTTCAGGAAATGAAAGGCCATTCTGTTTCATCAGAAAACTGAAAACATTTCCACCGGCACCACACCCAAAGCAATAAAATATCTGTTTTTCAGGACTTACAGTAAATGAGGGTGTTTTTTCCGAATGAAAAGGACACAGTCCAACATGGTTCTTTCCGGCCTTTTTCAGAAGAACAGCATCAGATATCACATCTACAATATCAGCCGTATTTCTAATATCTGCTACTTTTTCTTCGGGGATAAAAATTGCCAATAAAAGCAACCTCCATCACTATGAATGGGATAACTGAAAAAACAACGGAAGGCTCGAGTAAACTTATGGATCAGATTGATATGTCTTAAGATTCTGTTTTATTAAAATCTCTAAATTATAAATAATTTGTTCTGCTATTTTGATTTTTTACAAACCTTTATAATAAACATTAAATTTGTTTTTGTCAATATTTTATTAATTATATGTTAG
>CAZQOH010000167.1:0-5357 GCA_964594355.1 uncultured Desulfobacterales bacterium | reverse complement strand
TCTAATAAAAATCCTTAAGTTTTGAAGTTCGCTCTGGTTTGTTTCTTTTGCATAATGCGCTGCGGATCACCTGCAAATCTGGGCATGAGCCCGATAGGGGTCATGAACAGATTTTGTCAGGTGAATCCGCTGGTTGTGAGGCGCGAAGCGGCTCACGGCCAGTGGATGGAATCCGCAGCGCATTGTCGAGGGCGCGCAGCGTCCTCGACAACGGGAAGCTCACAGGCGCCGGCTCTTTGGCGTCCTGTGCAGTGTGATGTTATGCTATGCTATGCTTCTTCAGCTATTTTGCTCATGACCCAATTAAACTTTTGCCGTGATCCTGGTGGAAAAGGATTATTATGTTTACCCCATCTTTTTTCCTTTAGATGATATCCATGATTTTCGTAGCTTCTCTTGCTGAAAAATAATACCTCTGCCCAAATTTTATCTTCTACTGGCAGCAAAATGTAAAAGGGGTTTGGCCCTTTGATTTCATCATTAATATTGATTTCATAAAATTTATCAAAGAGATACACACCTTTTCCTCTACCAGCAGCCACTCTAATAAATGCCTGTGTCATGCTGTTTTCTGATATTTTTGTGTTTAATTTAAGGTCGATTATTAACCGCGCTATGTGTTTACAAACCCTTCTTATATCAGTTGGTGGGTAATGCGACCTTCTTTTTGTAAAATCAGGACAGGTACATTGTAAATCGTTTAATGTGATTTTGTATTTTAAGCCTGACGAACCTTCTGTCTCATATTCTTTTGTAAAACCTGCAAGTTTTTCAGACATAAAATCGAGTGTTATTGGTGTTTTTGAAAAGTTAATATGCGAAGGAGGCGGATCTTGTTTTTTTCTCCCAGTATCGAATTCAGGCTTTCCGAAAGCCTCCCATGCTACTTGCCACTCTTCTTTAATGAATTTTGTAAGTTGGCGTTGGTATTCTGGAATAACTGGATTATCACCATCTCTCCAACGGGAGGTTTTCACATTGTAGGAATGGTTAAAGCCATCTTTGGTGTTGTAAACATCAACCCAAGGTGATCCAATTCGGAAAAATTGACACCTTAAGTCATAAAACACATCAACTGATAAGAATACGGTAATCCCATCATCGTCTTCTTTTTTTTGAGAAATTCTGATAAGTGGTAATTTGGAATTATCCCTTACGCTAACCCTCTTTGTCTTGGTCTTGCTTTTAGTCTTGAGCAACCAGCCAACGATGACTATTGCCAAAACCAAAAAGATCAAATATTTCATTTTCTCTTAACCTCCCTTTTGTTGAGATCACGCAAATAACGTTGCTTTTCAGCGGCGCGGCTTTTTGCGTCCGCTGCAAAAGCCTTGTTCGGCATAGTGCAATATTCCTAACCCGGCGGAGCCGGAACCAAAATTTGATTATTGATCCAAAAATGTTATCATAAACGAATGAAAAATCCAGAGCTTCTAACCAAACGATTTGAGAAAAATATCTCCGGTGTATTGAACTGTTTTGACCGGTTGGTGCTTTTCGGCACATACAAACCGATTAGCTTTCCGAAAGCCATGTCCTGGCAGCTACATGAATCAGGAATACAGTTGATCGACTACGAGAAAAAATTTGCCAATAAACTACGTTTGGAAATGATTGCTCGAATCAAGGCCATCGCCACTGAAAAGAGCATCCAAATAAAACATGTAACCGCGTCAATTCGCAAGGAAGCTTTCGTCTCTGAGATATTGTCGACGCGTGGTGATGCACCAGGCATTGTTTGTATACTCAGCGCCATGGAGGGCTGCCGTTGCTTTAAAGTGCGCAAAAATCATAAAAGCGGTTATCTCGAACTGCAATGGCAGCCGGGTAAATGCTTGCACTATTATGTGTACTTGATGGATCCTGAGTACGGATTGTGTTATCTGCGAATTCCGACATGGGCACCGTTTCGATTACAGTTTTATTTTAACGGCCATGACTGGCTTGAGCGGCGTATGACAGCTGAGGCCATCACATACCGCAAAGCCGACAACTGTTTTGTATATGTCTCAGATTTTCAGCGGGCACAGTCCATCGTTGACACCTTTGATGTAAAACGACTCCATCAACGTTTAGACCATCTTGCCGCCCGCTTTGTGGCCGTACACGACCGATGGGGCCAGAGCCCGCACTGGAGCATTTATCAAGCCGAGTGGGCGACTGATGTCGTGTTCAAATCTAGCCGTATTTTGCCTTCATTGTATGAAGAGTTGGTTCGCACGGCCGCCATCGAGATCAAATGTGCCAACATTTATGGTTTTCTTGGTCGACGTTTGTCGGCTCAGTCCGCTTCGCAAGTAAGCAATCGACTGCAGACCTTGGTTGAAGGGACTCGTATAAAACATACGTTTGGTAGAACATCGATTAAGATGTACGATAAACAAGCGCGTGTGCTCCGCATCGAGACCACCACCAGCGACGTATCATTTTTCAAACATCACCGTGAGGTGAGGCACCGGGATGGCACCCGGGAGATGAAACATGCCTCGGTACGAAAGACCATCTATAGTCTGGGTGCCGTGGCAGAACAAATGCAGGCATGTAACAGAAGATACCTGTCATTTATCTCGCAATGGCGAGACCACAGCCACGAACGCACTGATCTTCGCAAGATCACAAGTTCGGTAAAAGACGACAAGCAGCGATCTTATCGTGGCGTAAATTTTTTCCAATCTGATGACATGCGTTTTATGTTGGCGATTCTGCATGGTGAATATCAAATCGCCGGGTTTTCAAATCGAGCTCTGCAACCCCATCTAGCAGGATGGAATCCCCAGAAGATAGGTCGCGTATTAAAAAGGTTCCGAGTACTTCGACTGATCAAACGTGTCGGGCGTACCTATAAATACTATCTTTCATCACTGGGAAAAAAAGTACTTGTGGCAGCACTTCAATTAAAAGAACGAGTTATTTTGCCAACTATGGCTATCGCATAAATCATGCGCAAACATGATGTGATTTCTATAAATAGGTACTAAGTTCTATGCACCGGATATATGGGGTATCAAAAAATGTTCACCGATACTTAATAATTTCCACCTCTAACCGGCCAAATCATGTGCGGGTTTGCGCAAGGTGGTTCGTTCTTGCAGCTACCTAATCCTATACAAGCTCTTCCGCCGCGCTCAGGGGTGCTAGTTTGGTAATAACTATCAATTGCGTGAATATGTTCGAAAGGATGAATTTCTAAATTTTTATATACATCGCACATTCGTAATAGTTCTGAGCGACTGGGAAGTCGCCAACCAGGTAGTCCGGAAATGATTAAATTTCTAAATTTTTTTTCTGCCTCTTTCCAAGTCATCTCTTTATTGAAATAATTCGCATTTTTTGTCCATAAAAGATTTAACTCAGTATCGTATATAAGCTCATTACCCAACTCAACAAATTTAGATGAGAATAGATCATACTTTTTACCGGTTGCGTCATTAATAATGCACGCTTTAGTAATTCTAAAAAATTCTATTGATTGGAAATTGCCAGAAATTTCGGCTCGCAATATATTATTTTCAAAATGTTGCTTGAATATCCTAGCCTCTTCTCTGGGAATTGGTATATTTGCACCGCATTGAATCATAAAACCAGAGACTTCTTTTTTGGCATTGATAGTTACCGGATAAACGTTATATTTGGGATCGTACTTTTCTAGCGCCAATGATAAATCTTGGGCAATAAAATTAAACGATTGCCCTGATAATTTTATCAGAGCATCCTTAAAAGGCTTAACCTCTTTGCTGTACGCATCTTGTATTTTATTGACTGCTTGAGTGAATAGTATAGTTTGGTCTTTTCCAGCTTCCTTATTCTTTTTTAAAAGGCGATCCTCAAATTCTTCTTTTGTTTCAAACTCATCTTGTTTAGCGTTAGCAGTTTCCTGAAACATTAGATTTACTTGCTGGCTGATAGTTTCAATTGTATTTGCAAGTTCTCTACGAAATCTTTCTTTAATTTCATTAATCTTGGAATCTATCTCCTTCATTTCTTTAATAGTTGCTAAAGGCGAAATCGATTGAAGTGATGTGTCTCCGATTGCCTCCCGCTTAGCTTTTACTTCTTCCTTAAGCGCGGCCAGTCTTAAATCAGCTTCTTTTTTCTTAAGGGCTATTTCTTTTTCTTTTGCTTTTAGTGCAGCAGTTTCTTCTTCTCTACGTTTTTTTTCGGCAGCAAGCCGATCCCGTTTCAACCGCTCAGCTATTAATTTAGCTTCAACAGCATTTCTTTCAAGTTCTGCTAGTCGTTTTGCCCTTTCATCCTTTGCGGTTGCTGCTTTTTTTTCTATTTCTTCTAATCGTTTTTGCTCAGCCTCCAGCCTATCAAGTTGAGTCTGTGTATCCTCTGCTTTTCGCTCTAAAGAGGGGACAAATACATAGTCGCCCATTCCGAACAATTCACCATATGTTGGTGTCTGGATATGGTCGCGTGCCTTAGCATCTGAAAAAACTTTTTCCTTTACAAGTGTACTCATTTCTGTGGCGGTAATAAAATCATCTGTACCGGCAAGCACCTCAATAAAACGTCCTGTGAAGACAGAATGTCCCATCGGACCACCATCAAGAACTTGCTGGTTTTTACTTCCAGCTGTCAATACTTGGCGCACATCTTCTTTTGTTATCTCTTTTATATACTCAAAATTACGCTTTGTTGTTCTTCCACTGCCTCTCTTTTCTGCCATCAGTCCACTATAGCAAGAGTCCATGACAAAGAAGATATGTTTTGCAGGAATACGCTTGGAAACATCCTTAATAGTTGTCATAGAAATGTTCATATACATTTCAGAATTTTTAAAGGAACCATCAAACGGAATAAGATAACCCAAATCACCATATGGAGTCTTTTCCGTATAACCATGCCCTGCCCAAAAAATAAAAACTGAGTCTTCTTTTGATAATCTGCTTAAGTCACCAGAAAGAATTTTTGTAATATTATCTTTTGTAGCTTCTTTGTTAAAGATTGTTATAATCTCATCAAATTTGAAATGTTTTTTTAGAGCATCCTCTACTCCCTTAGCGTCTTGAACAGCGTAAGACAACTGCATATCAAAGGATAAATTTTTATATTGGTCGATTCCTATAATGACTGCATAGGACTTGTTATATAGCTTTATTTCTTTTTGTTGACCTGATTTTGATTCACGAGCCATAACTCTTATACCACGAGTTTCCGAAGCTAAACCAGTGTTTGCCACTGTCAATACGATTAAAGCTGCAACAGATATTAAAAGCATGGGACAAATTTTTTTCATAGCGACTCCTGAATAGTAAATATTTTTGACCTGTGGCATTAGATATATATTCTGCTGCCGAACGATTTAGCTAACCGGCAAAACCGGCTCTTTGGTTTTGTCCGAGTTTAGCGGC
>CAZQOH010000166.1:0-5374 GCA_964594355.1 uncultured Desulfobacterales bacterium | reverse complement strand
AAAAGCGCTGATAAAGTCTTTAGAAAACAAACCCTTGAATCCTTGACCCCTGGAAACCTTGGACCCTCTTCTCCAACTAAATTGGAGAAGAACCATTCATTATTACAGCAGGAGTAAACTTATATTTTGAAAAAGATAGGATTAGTTGTAAAAGTAGATACAGAGGTAAGCAGTAAAGCGGATGAATTTGAGAGTTGGCTGAAATCGAAAGATGTAGCTGTTGTGAGGAAAGAAAGCTCTCAGCCGAATCGTAGACTTTCAAGCGAACAAAAATCCTTTGCACCGTCGGATCTTTTTTGTGTTTTTGTGTTGGGGGGAGACGGCACTTTTTTAAGCGCAGTTCGCTGGGTAGGAGATCAGGATATTCCGATACTTGGAATCAAGTTTGGTGAAGTCGGTTTTCTGGCGGAAACAGCTGAAGAAAATCTTTTTTCTGCTGCAGAAACTATCTTAAAAAACGAGTTTACCACAAAACCAAGGATGCGTCTTCTTATTAAAGTAATCAGAGAAGGAAAGGAAATTGCCCGTGAAACAGTATTAAATGACGTTGTCATCAACAAAGGAGCCCTTGCCAGGCTTGCACATATAAAAACATATATAAACGATCTTTATTTGACTGTTTATGGAGCTGACGGACTTATTGTTGCAACACCCACCGGCTCAACCGCATATTCACTTGCCGCCGGTGGTCCTATAATCCATCCTGAGGTGCCGGGGATAATAATGACCCCAATATGTCCCTTTACATTGACTAACCGTCCTTTGATCGTTTCTGACTCGGCAAGTATAAAAATCATGCTTGCAAAAAGGTCATCAGATATTATGTTGACCTTTGATGGTCAGGTGGGTCTTGAAATCAATGAAAAAGATGCGATCATTATATGTAAAGACCCTCATCCAATAAACATGATAACCTTACCGGGTCAGCACTATTTTGATGTCCTGAAAGCCAAGCTAAAATGGGGGGGAGGGCGGTAAAGGGATTTTAGATTGCGAATTGCGGATTTGAGGAATCGCTTTGCAAAGGTCTCGATTTTATCGGGGAAAAGCGGCGGGATTTCCTCCATCGACCGGGAGTGAGGCTCCTGTGGTCGGGGTTAAGTCACTGGCAAAGAAAACAACAGCATTACCAACATGTTCCGCCAATATATGAACCTTTAAAAGGCTCCTTTCGCAATAATATTCCCTCAAACCATCTGCGTCGAGTCCTCTAGATTTCATTCTTTCAGGGCCAACAAGCTCCCAGAGCTTAGAACATACTTTTTCATCACCGAATACAGCATCCGGATTGACCATATTGACCCTAACACCCAGTTCAGCAAGTTCCATTGCTGCAATTTTTGAAATCTGATGAGCCCCTGCTTTGGATGCGCTATACGCCCCGAAAGCTGCTCCAGGATCGAAAACATTTTTTGAACTGATTACCACAATATTTCCCCCTGTTCCCTGTCTTCTGAAAATAGGTACAGAGGCTTTAATGACGGTAAAAGTTCCTTTGAGATTGACGGCAATGACCTGATCCAATTTTTCCGGATCGAGGTCTTCGATCTTTGCAACATGAGCAATACCTGCATTAGGCACGACAATATCGATACCACCAAGTCTGCGGCTGATTTCTACAAATGCCTTTTCAACCGATGGGTAGTTTGTAACGTCAAAAACGATGCTTTCCACCTGACTTTCACTATATTTTTCTGCCAGGAGTGAATGGGCCTCTTGTAAGCGGGATTTGTCTATATCGGAGATGACAACAACTGCTCCGGCTGCTATAAGCCGATCTGCAATTCCAAATCCTATTGCGCCGCCACCACCCGTAATGATTGCCACTTGTCCTTCCAGGGGGAGGTTGGATCGGCTCAGTTTCTTCTGCTGAAGACTCCAGAACTCCATGTCAAAGACATGTGATTCTGAAATAGGGAGATATTCTCTCAAAGCGTTTGCCCGGAGTTTGGCGCGGATAGTGTGTTCACCAATGTCGGCAGCGATACACGCCTCCTCCCGTGTAACACCAAAGGCAATGAGTCCTAAGCCTGCAACAAGAAAAAGCAATGGATAAAAATCCGGCCCCTTCACATCGATTCCTTTTTCTTGTGCATGATTTTGGTAATAGAGATGATAATCCTTTTTAAATGTTTCTATTGCCTGAATGATAATCTTTTTTAGCTCATCATCATTTTCCGGAACAGATTCAATATATACAATTCTGTTTTTTGTGCGAATCGCATGATCGGGTGTAAGGACGCCGGAGCGGCATATGTCTTTGGCTTCCTTGGAGAGAGAGGTGTCTACCAAATCAGGTACACATCGAGTCTCCGCATAAAATCGGCGCATCCTGCCCGCAGAATCAGGATGGGCACACGAACCACGTATTATTTGGGTTGTTCGAAACAATGAAGTCTCAAAGTTTTTCAGCGGTAAAAAGTCTGTGCGGGGGGTCATCAAGGGCTTATTTTGTATCTTTTCCTCAATATAAGCCTCCGCCTTACTTACATAATCGATCATATTTTCATAAGATGTCCCGGCACTTTCGGAAAAAGTGAATATTCCATGATTTATGATTACGATGGCGTCTATGTCCGGATCTTTCTCATACTGTTCAATCACAGACTTTGCCAGGGGAAGACCGGACATCGTGTATGGAGCAACAGCAATTTTCAAACCGAGCGCTTCTTTTACAATATCCTCACCATGTTTTTGGTTGGTCAAAATAAGGATACTGTCGGCATGTGTATGGTCCACATATTTATGAGGTAGGAATGCATGAAGAAGTGTTTCAACGGATGGATCAGGAGATTGATTTGAAATTCGATGAATTTTTAACTGATTATCCATCTCTGAATCAGGAATAGATTCGATATGTCGAAGCTTTAAAAGTGGATCTAAATTTAAACCGACAAACCCCTCCGGCTCGATAGTTGATAAATCCTTTCCGCTGCCTTTAATAAAAAGAACGTCCTTTTCGTCGCCTATAATATTTTTTAACTTTGTTTTAACAGAGGTATTTCCACCTCCGTGAAGAACCAGATTGTTGTTATTACCGATAAGACGGGATGTATACACGCGTATAGCCAATTCTTTTGAAAAGGCTGCAAATTTCTCGGCAAATACTATGGCCTCCTCTTCTTTAAAGAGATTCTCCATCATATTACTCAATTTTTTTCTTTTCGTTTTCAAATATGCTTGCAGCATCCTTAACTGAGGCATTTTCATGTATAATTGCACGCAGTGCCTTCATCATAGGTACCGGATAATCATGCTGCCATACATTTCTGCCAAGATTCAAACCAATAGCGCCCTTTTGCATTCCATCATGGACAAATTCGAAAACTTCCAGTTCTGTCTCACATTTAGGTCCGCCTGCCATAACGATTGGTACAGGACAGCCTTTGACAACTTTATCAAAATCCTTACACCAGTATGTCTTTACTACTTTTGCTCCGAATTCAGCTGCAATTCGGCAGCACAATCCCAGATATCTAGCATCCCTCTTTTCCATCTCTTTGCCCACGGCTGTGACGGCCATAACAGGAATACCGTTGTTTTCGCATTCATTAACAAGTTTTCCAAGATTCACAAGGGAGTCGTGCTCGTATTCGCTTCCCACAAAAATTGACATACCGACGGCTGCTACATTTAGACGGATGGCTTCCTGAACCGAGGTGGTGATTGCCTCATGGGCGAGATCCTTTCCGATGATACTGGTGCCGCCTGACATCCTCAGAATAACCGGCGGGCTATTGTTTGGATCAACACAAGAGCGAAGCACGCCGCGGGTAACAAAAAGTCCATCGGCGTATGGAATCAGCGGTTGGATTGTCTCACCAGGTTTTTCCAGCTTTGTTGTGGGTCCTTGAAAATACCCATGATCAATGGGTAAAAACATACAGTGACCATCAGATTTTATTAGTCTTGACAAACGATTTTTCATTCCCCAATCCATTAGTAAATCCTCCTTATTATTAAGTTAGTTCAGATCTCGTTAAGTTGTCGAGTAGTTGAGTAGTTAAGTAGTTGTAATGATAAGAATAATAGCCGTTTTGCAAAATAATTGGACATATAGCCATTTGCAAATATTAACATATTGATTTAATTATAATTCTTTTCCTACTCAACCACTTAACCACTCAACTATTTGACGATGTCTGTAGTTATAAAATATTGGTAACATTTTAGCCTTATGAAAGTAATTACATTAGCAAGTTTCATTCATCCTTTCCTGAGCCTCTTCCAACCATTTTTTAATCTTACTTATTGAGGGAACCTTTCCCACACACATGACCTTGTCATTTATGAGTAAGGCAGGCGTTCCCATTACTCCGTATTTGCCAATTTCTTTGATATCTCTCACATGTTCCAGATCAGCTGCCAAATCCATTTTGGTCAAAGTATCCACAACATCCTTTTCAATCCGGTCACATCGTGCACAACCAGGTCCCAGGATCTTAATTTCTAACTCTTTGGAATATTCTTCTTGATAGGACTGTCCAAGAAACTTTCTAAATTCTCTGAGAAAAGCTCGACCATAATCCTTTCGTATATTGTCGGGGATATAATTTGCTTTAGAAATACGATTCAAGAGTTCAATTATGACTACATCATCAGACTTTTGTGCAAAGTTATCTGCCATCTCTTTTAAGGCATTCTTCAGACCGATAATTCCGACCTTGTGTTTGCCAATTTTTATCTGGGTGATTTCAAAATCTGTCATTGAATCTGACTGACGAGACTATCAAATTTGGCATTAAAATCAATATATTTTTCCTTCCAATGTCCTTCCCCCTATTAAAAACCGTTAAATCGCAATATCAACTCTTTTTATACACAAATAATCCCTTTGATGCAAGTCAGGGAATTTTGAGATTATTGTTTGGCCTTTTTTAGCATCAGCTTTTTATGAATCTTTTTCCAAAAATGCTCAATCTCGCTCGCAAATGACTTTTTACGAGTTTATCAAAATTTATTGACAATAAAATTATAACAAGAGATCCTAATGCCATTGATAAAGCCATAGTAGAAGAACAATCAATCTTTATATGACAATTATACCGGTTGTCATAAATATGTTCCTATTGACCAGCGTCTGAACTTTCGAGCTCATCGTGGGTACAATTTGAAGCGTTCTACGGCTCGCTGCGCTAAAATTAAAGAACTCGACCTCGCTACGCTCGGGACTCAAACAGCTTCAATTTTTACGCTCCGCTTCGCCAAGAACGCTTAATCAAATGTCCCCAAATTGATTAGCTCGGAAGCTCAGACGCTGCATACATTCTTTGAAACGGAACGTTATTTTGACAAACACTATAAACGTAAGTAAAAATACAAATGAGGTAATAAATATGGACAAAGAAAGGATATTTAATGATCTGATAGAAAA
>CAZQOH010000165.1:0-5392 GCA_964594355.1 uncultured Desulfobacterales bacterium | reverse complement strand
TTGGAAAGGGGAAATAACAGTTGGCGCAAATCCCGTTATGTTTTGCAAGCTCCATTGATACCCATCGCTCCATACCTCTGCTCTGGACAACGATAATCTCGGGAAATAATGGTGAAGTAGCCGGTTTATTAACTGTTTTGGCGAGTTGTTCAGCCAGGATCTCAAGGTGGTTGCTTGTAAAAATCTTCAGGCCGGGCATATGATGTTTTCCTTACTATGGTAGTTCTCAAAACGATGTTCCGTTTCAAAGACTGAGACCTTTGAAAAATGCTCAATTTTGTTCAAGTTCAAGACAGGCGATAATTTTAACCACAGGAATACATTGAGTATTTTGAGGATTAAAATTTGAGCCTAACGCAGAAATTGGGCAAAAGGGGGCGTTTTGCAAAGGTCTCAGACTGTATGCAGCCTCTAGGCTTCCGAGCAAATTCATTTGGGGATATTTGATTAAGCGTTCTCGGCGAAGTCCCGCTGATAGCGGGATAAAAATTGAAGCTGTTATACCAAGAAAAAAACCGGTAAAAAAGGCAAAGGCAGTCTCGTCTCACGGCTTGACTGCCCTTTTTCTCTTTAAAATTGTTTTGGCAACAGCCGGATGAAAATTACCCCGGCAGCTCGACACCTGACATTAAATTTTCTTCCATGAATCTGATTTCATCAATGCCCGAAACAACGATCGCTGGATCTGGTTTTAATTCTTTTTTGGAAATTTTATCTTTGTAATCTATTTGGGATAAAATATATTTGATACAGTTGAGTCTTGCTTTTTTCTTGTTGTCGGATCGAACAATTGTCCATGGGGAAACGGTTCGGTTGGTTTCATTCAGCATTTGGAATTTTCTTACGGTATAATCATCCCACATCTCCTGAGCCAATCTATCAACCGGAGAAATTTTATACTGCTTCAATGGATCAGTCTCCCTCGATTTAAACCGCTTAAGCTGCATCTCTTTGGAAACGGAGAAAAAGAATTTAAATAAGATAATTCCGTCTTTTACGAGCATTCGTTCGAGCATTGGCACATCTTTTAAAAAGCGTTTATTTTCCTCATCCGTGCAGAAATTCATTGCCGGTTCAACCATGGCACGATTATACCAGCTGCGGTCGAAAAATACCATCTCTCCGGCAGATGGCAAATGTACCATATATCTTTGAAAATAAAATTGAGTCCTTTCCGTGTCGCTCGGTTTTAGAAGTGCCACAACCCTGCTGCCGCGTGGATTCAGATGCTCAATTATCCTTTTTATCGTACCCCCTTTTCCGGCGGCGTCCCGCCCCTCAAATAGCATCAAGACACGCATTCCCGTAGCAATGACATGTTTCTGGAGTTTTAAAAGCTCGATCTGCAGCTTGTGCAGCTCTTCTTCGTATTCAAGTGTAAATTTTTTGACCCAGACAGTGGCGCGTCCTTTCATTTTTTTCTTGTCTATATTTTTTAAAGCGGTGTGTTCAGATAATTTTGTTTTTAGTTTTTTAGGCTCTCCCTTTTTTTTCTTATTTTTTCCCATTCTTGCCTCCTAAAATTATAAAGATTTTAAGTTTTAGGTTTAAACATGAGACCTTTGAAAAATGCTCAATTTTGTTCAAGTTCAGGGAAGGCGAAAATTTTAACCACAGGAATACATTGAGTATTTTGAGGATTAAAATTTGAGCATGACACAGAAATTGGGCAAAAGGGGGCGTTTTGCAAAGGTCTCAATATATAATTATAGATAATCACGCAAGCGATTTGCCATGCTTTTTTAGTTGTTTAACCATTATTTTTAATTCTTTATCCCCTGGGATTACAATATCCGTATCCATTAAAAAATCCAACGTTCTGCTTCTACCTCTGTATCTACCGGCATTGAGTATTACCTTCATCGTTTCCTTCCGGGCCAGATGCTTATCATCGGATCGAATTATATACCATGGCGCAGTTTTTGTATGTGTCTTTTGTAATAATTTGAATTTCTTTTTTGTAACTTCATCCCATAGACCCTGTGCTTGCAAGTCAACTTCGCTCAGTTTCCATTGTCTCAATGGATCGTTTTTTCTCCTTTCAAAGCGTCTTTGTTGTTCTTCCTTTGATACTGAAAAATATAATTTGAGAAGTGTTGTTTTTCCGTCAGTGATAAAATTTTTTTCATAGCTTGTGACTTTTTTCATGAATCGTTTATATTCTTTTTGAGTGCAAAACCCCATCACCGGTTCGATCATGGCCCGATTGTACCAACTCCTGTCAAATAAAACAATTTCTCCGGCATGGGGGAAATGTTCGATATACCGCTTTATGTGGAGTTCTGTTTTCTGATGGCTGTTAGGCTTGCCCAAAACAATCACGCGATAATGTTTTGGATTCATATACCGTACAATCCGCCGGATCGTGCCGCCCTTTCCGGATGCATCCCGACCATCAAAAAGAATGATCATCTTCCTCCCGGTATTTTCAAGATGATGTTGTAATTTAATCAGCTCTGCCTGATAAGGGTGTAATTCATATTTATCATGATGTTTAATCAATGCCGCTTCTAATACTTTTTCCTTCTCCTCTTTGTTGAGAAAATCTTGAATCTTTTCAGTCATTCTATCGTGTTCTTTGAAGTTTAGTTTTTCTTCAATTTTTTCCACCATATCTTTAATCTGATATGATTCTGCTTTTTCAATCTCTATTTTGTCTGTATTTTTCATAATAATTTCTAATCTTTAATTCATTGTAGTTTATTTGTATCAATTTAGTCTTCCGAAAGTACTAGCAAGCGTCAAAGAGGTTAAATTTTAAACCATTAATTTAGCTTTCTCCCCTTACGGTACATTTCTGCGTAAATATCCGGCAATCGGTGTTTTTTTAAACTTTTGGTTACGTCTTTCACAGGGTAAGGGGTCCGAAAATGTTCCACCGATATTTTTTTTGAATAAACATTTAGAATTGCAAAAGATGCTCTATTGTCACCATCAAACATACGTCCCACACTTCCAGGATTGATAAAATGAGTATCATCAACAATTTTATAAAACGGTTCATGAGAATGTCCAACGATATTGACATGATAGGGTGAATTTTTCGCCAATTCCCGGAAACGCGTTTCCGGTGTGTTGGAAAGCAGTTCCTCCTCAAAATCATCGGGAGTACCGTGAAATACCCCAATACTGAGATCCCCTATCATAAAGTTCATTTGTTCGGGTAGAGTTTTCAGATAATTTATATTCTTCTTGAACAAATTTTCCGATGTCCAGAAATACATGATTTGTTTTTCTTCTTTACTCGGTTTTTTTAATTTCCCACCCCTTAATATTCCTAATACCTTTTTGTCTGTATTCCCTAAAATAGAAAGCGATTTTTTCCGCTTACGAAACCATTGTATGGTTTCATTCGGAAAAGTGCTGTATACGGTGAGATCACCCGCATTAATGATAATGTCGAATTGATCCATGTTTACATTTTTGTTTATCGCCTTTAATGCCGGAAAATTTGCGTGAATATCGCCCAGTATAAGTATTCTTTTCATTCAAGCCCAAATCTATTGTCCAAGGTCTGGAGTAACTTTGCACGATTCATTTTCTGAATATTCGTCACCTGCCCTCTTCCAAACAGCTCACGTTTTAATACCCCGCATCATTTTTGAAAATGATCCAATCTTTTTAATGATTTTTTGATATTTTTTCTTTTTCGGTTGTTTGCCAATTCCCTTCAAAAATATATCAAGCGAATTGATATCTTTGATGATCTTCTTATTTACTTTTTTGGGAAGATCATCTACCTTTCGATCAATTTTTTCCGCGACGGCTATTAGATTATTTGATCGCTTTTTAAAACTGATATATAGTTTTAGATATTTCTTCTTCCACAAAGGCTTTAAGTTTTCATCAACCCGGGATAAAGTCTTTTTCAACGTTTGAAGTTTTTTTTGCAAGTTCAAGTCTGTTTTTTTTATTTGTTTATCTTCTTTGGGTTTAGTATCTTTTGGTAATATCTTTTGTTTTTCTGCATAGCATTCAGCGGCAGAATCCTTGATAAGCTTTGCATAATGCAAACCGATATTTTTTATCTCTGCCAGTTTTTCCACCGACGTTTCATGAAGTTGCTTAATAGTTGTAATCCCTGCGCTATTCAATAATTTCATGCGGGAAACACCAATGTTTTTCACTTGTGTCAGATCATCTTTTGCCATAATATCCTCCTTTGTAAATTAGCCTTGTTATTCTGCCTGAAAAACTAGGATACAGGCTTTTCCTTTTCTATTTGTTCCCTGAAACTTATAATTTTGATTATCGAATCATATACCCTGTTCTTATTCAATTTTTTCCAATATCGAATGAATGCTTTATAATGTTTTTGTCGGCTGGCAATTTGATCTTGCATTAGTCTCACTAATCCACAATATCCGATTTCAGCCACCGTTTGATGGAAGGATCTGACCGTTTCGGTTTTAATATTCTCTTTTTTTATGGCTTTTTCTATATCTTTGAATTGATCGGATTGCTGTTTAATATATGATCGGATTCTTTTTTTTAAATTATCTACCTGTACATCTTCATCGTGGATATCTCCCAGATATTCCTGGATCTTCTTCATCTCTTTTAAATGATTTTTAAAGGAGTCGGGGTAAAATGGGCTGAATAACTCCATATTATAACGTAGATTTTTTGCCGCAAGTCTCATCTTGTGTAAACTGTCTTTATTTTTATTATGAAAAATCTTGTCATGGAATGACCATAATTTATCCAGGCAAGAAGAAATTGTGTTCTGAGCAGCAAGGAGAACCGGGGTTTTCGGTTTGATTTTATTCATGCCTGCTCCTGGTTGATTACGCGCAGCCTAGACATTTCGTCTATTGTCAATTGTACTTTCATCCTGCGAAAGAACAGATTGAAATCTTTAATAAAACTCGACTCCCTAACTGAACTCAGGACGTCACCAAGAAGAGGTTGCAATTTGTCTCGCTCTTCTATTTTTTCATCGAGATATTCTTGGATCACTTTCCGGTCAATTTTGGGTATTGTCTTAATATAATTTTTCAGAAAAATAATATTAACATCAAGATCCCGTGCTTTACCGGTAAGAGGCGACAGGTCTTTAATAACACCGAAAAATTGTTTGGATTCTTTTTTGGAAAAAATATTACCAAATGTTTTAAACACCGCCCGAAGCCGTCTTCCTGAAACTCTAAACTTATGAAGGGGCTCTGGATCTTTATTTTCGATAACACCGTCGATTTGTGAGATCATGGTTTGAAAATGTTTCAAGATCAATCTTCGGGCAAATTCTTCTGCTGTGAAATCCGGACTCAAATTTTTTATATAGTCTTTACTGGTCATAATAGGATATTTAATAGTGTTTATCAAAATAACGTTCCGTTGCAAAGAATGTATGCAGCGTCTGAGCTTCCGAGCTAATCAATTTGGGGACATT
>CAZQOH010000164.1:0-5409 GCA_964594355.1 uncultured Desulfobacterales bacterium | reverse complement strand
TACTGAACTTAAATTAATCAAAATTAAAAGCTGGTGAATAGATCAGGCTAAAAATCCTTTCATTAAATATTTCTACCAATGTTTGCAAATTGCTACTACCCATTTTTTGCTCCTTCTTCAATTTGTTTCACTTCATTTGAGGGCTCCAATTCTAAACTGTCAATATCGCTTAAGGCAGAGCCTATCAATCCTTTAAAATCTCCATACATCCCAGATGTGTTACCCACGACGCGCTCTATTTGCTTCTCACGCTCTTTCCATATTTTTGTCATTGCTCGTTTTTCTCTGGTAAGTTGATCATTCATATTCGTAAAAGTATCAATAATAGCTTCCATTTTTTGTTTAAACTCTGGTCCTACAATATATTGGTAAAGAACCTGCATTTTTTCTGTCATACCTTCCGCAGAGTTTCTGGCATAAGTGAGATTAATTAATGTTTCTCTCAATACTGTCGCAAGAGGAATTGCCAATGATTTTTTGGTAACCCAAACATTATCAATTGTATCAAAGTTTTCAACATCCGGCGGCATGGCTTCAGTAAGAATAATTGCCATTTCCGCACCAACAGCTATCTGATCATCTTTGAGTTTTTGAATCCATCCTTTAGACCAGGTTTTGGTGCTTTTGGATTCCCAAAGAATTTTACCGCAGGGTTGTAAAAGTTTGTCTTTTACGGTCTGAATTACATCTGCGCCAGCAACACCTTTTGGAACAGGTTCAATCTCATCAAACCTGAAGATATTTCTTAATGTATCTTCTAAATCTAATTCCAAGACTTCCCCTTGTGTTTGCATCGATCCCTGCTCAGCTTTTCGTTTCGCATCATCTAAAGATTTCTTCAAATCAGATATTATTTTCTCTTTTTCCAAATCCTTGAGATGGTGTTCCTCCTGATGTTGTTTTAATGCTGATTGCTTTATTATCTCTCGTTCTTTTTCTAATTTCTTTTCAATTTCAAGTTCCAAGGCTTCTTCTTTTTCCTTTAATTCTCTGGTCTTTTTCCGGAGTTCTAATTCTGTTTTTTGAGCATCTGAAAGTTTCTTTGATTTTTCGTCCAATTCTTCCTTGAGAGATTTTAATTCCAATTCAGAATCTGATAAGGCTTTCTTCTTGGCAGTTGCTTCAATCTCCTTCGTTTTTTCAGAAAGAAGTTTTTCTACTTTTTCATCAATAGATGACTCACTATCTTTTACTCTTTTCTCCTTTGCAGCAACCTCTTCATTTTTCTTCGCCAAGGATTGTTCTCGTCGTTGGATATCAGATTCCAATTCGGATTTAAGAGATTCTCGAATCTGGTGAGTCAAAACCTCCGTCACTGGAATTTCATAATCACACTGTGGGCATTTGATTGTTTCATTACTCATAATTGTTCCTTTTGATAAACTGCATTATTCTGAAACGTTTTCTATTTTGAAATTTTCTTTTAATCCAAACCTTTGTTCGGGAACCAATAAATCGTTGCAATGAACTGTGTAGTCACTTGTCGCTTGTTCCACTTTTTCAGTAACTCTTTTATGGAATGCTAATCGGGAATCAGATGGTACTCTATCTTTAATTTTATCCGAATCTATCATTTGTATTTCTGCTAATCGTCTGACCATAGTTGATTTTGTTAAGGCTTTGTTCTCCCCATTGTCTAATGCACTGATAAATAAGTATGGTACATTCTTTGATTTGGATGGATGATTGATTCGGTTACCAATCGAGATTTCTTCATTATGTCCCTTCACTAATAAAGTTAATTTTTCAGGATAAAGCCGAAATGTTCCTGAAGTGATTCTTTTCCTTCCGTCAGATGTTAGACTGTATTGTTCAGCGCACTCCGATAAAATAAAATTAACAGCATCTTTAAATACTTCTGGGGTCAATTCGGTTTTATCTACTGACCAAGATATCAATTTATCTTTTTGATAAAGCATAGAAAGATGCCCTTTTGCATGGCTGGACAACATTAATGTTTTAATGTCTGGATGATTATCTTTTACATATATTGCCACTCTTTTTCCATATTCTCTATCAAGAGATTGTCCTCCATCAAGATACGGAATTTCAAGATCAAGAAATATAATCTTATAATGATTATTTTTGATTTTTCTAATTGCTCCTTCTTGTGATTCAGCATAATCAATATCCCATTTTAAACCAAAGACATGTTCAACAGATAACAAATCTTCCGTTATTATATCACGATAAGATTTTTCATCATCTAAAACTAATACTGATATTGTAGTTTGGTCATCACTCATAATATTTGCCTCTTTGGAATTTTTATAATATGTAAAACTCCGGGTTCGACGGCATTATCAATATGTAAATTGCCTCGATGATTATGAATATTGATTGCTGTTATATAATTACCATATCCAGAACCCTTCCCTTCATTTTTATCGCTAAGTCCAGGGTATGTTGTAGAAAAAGTTGCATGGGTATCATAACCGTGTCCATAATCTCTCACCTCAATGCGTATATTATCCATTACATCAATTACCTTTATATCAATACGATGATTATCATTTTGAGCTTCGCAACCATTTTTTATGACATTAAAAAGTGCATCATATATGTGAGACCTTGACACTTCAATAATTAACGCTTTGTCTATATCCACATTAATATTAATGTTATCAATAGAATATTCTTCTTCAAAAACGATTTTTATTCCGTCGATAACTTCATTTATTATATTTTTGAGGTTTTCTTGAGTAAATATCATTTTTTTTCGGTCAATAGTAATTTTTTCTAAATCCTCTGCAAGCTGTTCTAAATGTGTTATTTTTAATTCTGCCAACTGTTTTGATTTCTCAAATATTTTATCTTGAATATTATACTCGTTAATAAATTGATCGATTTTCCCAAAATACCTTTTCATTGGTAAAACCAAGTTTTTCAATTTATGACGAGTTGTACTGATTATTTCATTAATGTGAATCTCTGTAAGTATTCTTAACTCATCCACTTCGTCTGGAGTGTGATTTTTCGCATAATTCTGTAATCGTTTTTTAAATTCTTCTCTGACTTTTTCATTGTCTGATTCTGTTATGTATATCGTGTCTCGCTTATCTTTTTGTTCACGTGCGATTTTGTTAACATATTCATAAGGATCATTTATTAATACTTCAGAAATCTTCTCAAAATCCTCCGGGTCATCAATATAATCTACTATTTCAGCCACTGCCTTACGTACAATCCACCTAGAATCTTTGGACAATTGAATTAATAATTCAGAACATACTTTAGCAGTTTGTTTTCTGTTCGGATCTTTGATTAATAATGCTCGTACGTCATGTATTAAGGCTATTTTTTCAGCCTTATTGAACGTATGAACCATTTTAAATGATTTTTTAACTTTATCTAATTCTGTCATTTGTTTAATCTGATTTATCTTTTGAATATCTTTCTGCTCTTTTCAAAAAAGCTTTATGGCCACCTTCAAGATAAAGTTCAATTAAATCCTGAGTTTCATCAAGATTCCCAATGCCTTCAATTGTCGCATTTTTCCCATTCGACTTAAGGGTCACAACACGTTCACACTCCGCCAAAACAGGAATGTTGGGATTGTGTGTAATGAAAATTAACTGACGATTTTGTTTTACTTTTTCCAATCCATTTACCACAATGTTAGAAATAAATGCATTATCAAGATTGTCTTCAGGCTGGTCAATTAGCAGGGGGGATGTGTCTTGTAATAAAAGAATTGGAAGTATAGCCGTACATTTCTGACCTTTAGAAAGCTCAGTTGATTTTTTTGGTATTCCTCCGTCCAAAAGCTGTATCAATGGTTCATCAAGGAGTTCAACCGTTTGGATATCAAATAGAATCTCTTTGCCCTTTAATCTCTCTACAACTGTTTTTGCCTGGTTTGTATTAATCCCTACTTTTTCAATAAGTGTCTCAACAGGAGATTGATTATTTTGGACAATATTAAAAAAATCTTTTGGGTGAAGACCTGACACTATTTTGGGAACATATCGTGATGATTGGGTCCCAGATCCTTCAACAGCATCTACAATAAGTGATGAATAATTATCGGTATTAGAATCCGGTTTAATTGATATGTTAATAAAATCAATTTCACTATCTAAATGATTTACAATTTTTTCTCTGATAATATATCTGTCCTCTCGAAGATCAATTAACTGTTCATATAATTCACTCCTATTTGAGTTAAGAGATGCCAAGGTCTTTTGTTTTTCTTCGTATTCATTTAGTTTATCTTTCAACTGTTTGTGTATACTGGCAAGCCTGAGTCTTTCTTGTGACTTTATTTGAACTTCCTTGTGTTGTTCTAATAAATCTTGAAAACCCTTTTCTTGTATTTTATGGGTTAGGGTTAACTTCTCCTCATCTTTTTGAATCACAGAAATCCCGGATGATATTTGATTAGTTACATCACTGATACTGGATACATATTGTTTGATAAGGGTTGACATCTTCTCTTCAAATTCTTTAAAGAATTCTGCATTTTTCCCTTTATCTATTTCATCATTTTCCAGTTTTGGAAGAATGTTCGAAAGCCTTGTTTCGATATCATTGAGTTGAGTGTTTGCAACAGTTAATTCTTCTCTAACAGTTGAGAGTAAGGTTGTTTCCCCATCTCTCATTTCTTTTTCCGCAGTTGCCGTATTTACTTCATCCGAATCGTCACCGAGCTCTTTTTTGTATTTTTTTAATTGGTTTTCTATTTCAGGAATTTGTTGTAATTCATCGAAAAGTAATTTAGCATCTTGTTGTGTTTTGTTAACATTTGTGGCACTCCCTTTTAATAGACCTAATATATCAAATATTTTGTTATTTATATTTTGAATATCCGTGCTTTGAAATTGATCAATCAATTCAATTTGATCTTTCGTTTTATCCGCAATTTCTTCAATCTGATCCTGGCTATAAATATCAGCTCTAAAAAGGGTTCCTTGCTTCAAAGAGAGACTTGTTACTTCTCCATCTTCGTTTAACACAATCTGTTCCCCAGTTTTATCACTTTCTACTTTATAAGAGAAACCATCGCTATTTGTAATGGATATTTTTATTTGACCTGTTGAAAGATTTGCGTTTATTAAGTTTCTAATCTTTTTCCATTTTTTTTCTTCTGG
Organism: uncultured Desulfobacterales bacterium; assembly: GCA_964594355.1. Taxonomy (GTDB): domain Bacteria; phylum Desulfobacterota; class Desulfobacteria; order Desulfobacterales; family JAUVVS01; genus JAUVVS01. Next base: position 319 of record CAZQOH010000164.1, on the reverse strand, counting down.
ACGATTATAATTTAAATCAAAAGCGAAACGAATAAATTCCAAGAGTGTGGTTTTACCTGTTCCCCTTGCACCGATAATACAATTCATTTTATCTGAAAATTCAATATTGATATCTTCCAAAAAACCACCAGTTACCTGGATTTTATTAATTATATGTTTTCCACTCATTTTTCTTCCTTTGTTTTCTAAGTCTCTATGTTAGTTAACGATTTCAAACTCAATGATATTTTGTAATTCAAATATAATATCCATTTAATCTTATGTAACCAATTCCACTTTCACCTTACACATCTGCCAAGTGTCCTCATCAGGATTTACT
>CAZQOH010000163.1:0-5495 GCA_964594355.1 uncultured Desulfobacterales bacterium | reverse complement strand
AAAAGCCTACATAAATTGTTGATTTTTGTATTGGAAAAATTCTCCAGGTCAGTACCATATAAACTATTTAATTGATTTACTATATTTATAAACCGCTCTATCTAATTGATTAAACATCATTTTTCATTATTACAATTTATTGAAGTATATTTTGGCATTTAATTTGCAATAAGCTAAGGCAGACAGATCAGATATAACCAAAATATTAAATATTAATAAAAAGAAAGGAAGTGATTTTACATGAAAAAGAAAAGACTATTAAGAAACGAAGAAGGATTTACACTCATTGAAATTATCGCAGTTCTGGTCATCTTAGGTATTCTTGCGGCGGTTGCTGTGCCAAAGTTCTTTGATCTTCAGACTAGAGCCAAGGAAAAGGCTGTAGCCAGTGCTGTAGCTGAATTGAAAGTACGCGTGAATCAGCATTTTGCAAGTGACCTATTGGACGGCATCGTCCCGGCGAACATAGGATATACTGCTGCATCAATAGGCACTAACGTCGGTGCTGATTTTAACATTACGGATTGGACGCCACAAACCATCGATATAACCTTTAATGTAATTTATCCGGTTGGCGCAGGCGCAGAAACCTATGCTCGAACTGTAGTATTGCCTACGACCGATTAACAAACTTAGTTCGCTTTGGTAAAATTGGAAAAGCCTTCTGTAGGCTATAGAAGGCTTTTCCAAGGAGTTAAATTCCGGACGTGAGTAGTATCTTAATTTTTAAAAAATAAGGGAGTCAGGCTCAATGAAAGTGCCTGGCTCCTTTTTGTATTCGGGTGGTTTTTCTTTTAAAAGCTCGCTCAAATCATAAGATTGCTGAGAAACTGTTTTTTCAATTGCGTGAACAATCCGTTTAATCCTGGAATAATCGAGAAAATTAAATTCGTTATTGTAATCAAGAAGAATCTCTGACAATTTTTTTTCCTTAGCCAGGTCCAACAGATGAAAGACCCTTTGATTTAAAGCATCTTGATTATTTAAAAGAAAATATAACTCGATAAGTGAAATATTTACACCAAGTTGTCCCGGATATTCTTTAAGATATTGTTCAAAATAATTAACAGATTGTTTTAATTGGTTTTTTAGTCTATATGCTTCGCCGATCATGTAACGCGCTTTGGTAGATTTTTTATTAAGCCTCAGCGCTTTTTTCCCTTCTTTTATTGCTTCATCTGCATTACCCTTTTTTAATAAAATCAAACTCAACGTACTCCGAAATTCTCCGGATTCAGGATCCATGCGGACTGCTTTTTGAATGTACTTATCGGCAAGCTCATAAGAATTTTTGCAAAATAGAGTTATGGCAATTTGATTATATGTATTTGGGTGATTTGGTAGATAATCGAGTGATTTGAAAAAATGGGTCAATGCCTTATCGTATTCAGTATAATAACGGTAATAAGTTCCAAGGCTGAGATGTGTACGATATTTTTGGTAAATATTGCCTGCTGACTTTGCATCTAAAGCTTTTTGAAATTCAGATACACCTTCATCATAATATCCATCAGACAACAAAGCTACACCAAGACCCTGATAAGGCCTGTGAAGATCCGGTGCTTTTTTTATGTTATCCGACCAAAGTGTTATACCATTTTTAAATAATGAATTACGAATATATGTTGTATGACCTTGAGCTGCTAAAAGAAATATTAATACAAAAGACATAATAGATTGCAGGGACTTTCTATAGGAAAAATAATCTAGAATCATTAATGCTAAAATTGATAAAGGGAGAATAAACAACATTGAAGGTAAATAGTTAGTATGTTCAAATATCAGTTCCAGGGGAATGATCGATCCTTCGATAAGATGGTTCATGAAAAAAAAGAGTATACAATAAGCTATTAATGGCCGCTTTCTACAGATTGCTATTGCGATAATAATTGATAGAAATATTAGAAAAATTGCAGGAAGTGTTGTCCAGGGGGTAAAAAAAGAGCTTGATATTTCAATATCGTGAAGAAATGTCAAACGGGAGCTGACAGGATAAAGGAGGAGACTTACGTAAAAGATGATTACGCGTGGCTCGGTCAGCAATCTTTCGTAAAGGGTGAAAGGCCGGATTTTGTATCCATCAAAGATTGATGAGAGGTCAACGCAAAAATTGCCTATAAACAGGAGGATTAAAAACGGTAGTACGACAATTTTCAGATTTTTTTTCAAATTTTCGTTGGTTAATCCCTGAATGAGAAACAGATCGTACAAAAAAATGCTAACCGGAAGCATGGCTGTATTTTCCTTGCTGGCAAAGGAAAAGATGGCAGCAATACCGCATAACGCAAAGTGACCCACCTTTTTTCCAGCCCCATCAGCCATACGGCCTTTAAGATAAAAATACATAGCCATGATATAGAACATGCCCGCCATGCTTGCCATACTCTGTACGATGTATGTGATGGCGGTGACCTGTATGGGATGGGTCGCCCAGAAAAATACGGAAAAAAGCGCGATATTGTAGGCTGTTTTTCCGTATCGTTCATTCAATAATGGGAGTTGTAATGTATTGTAGATAAAGAGGAAAAGAAATATTGCCGCAAGATAATGAATGGCAAAATTGACCACATGGTATCCAAAAACATCAGTGCCGCCTATATGATAGTTGAGCGCAAAGGTGAAACGGGCCAGAGGGCGGTTTAGCTTGTTTTGATCGTAACCTGTAATATGGGAGGTCTTTTTAATATTTTCCCACGACAGTGATGTCAGATGGGCATTTGGATTATTCACGATATTGGGGACATCATCAAAATAAAATTTGCCATGGAAACTGTTTCCATAAATGATGATAAGCGCAATAAAGAGAGCAATAAAGGTGAAAGCGTATTTTTTACCTTCAGGGAAATGCCACTTCAGATTCAGATCAAATGAATTTTTTTTGTTTAATATTTTATTCATTTATCTTTGACAGGATTAACCCCAGTTAAATATTAAAGTCAATTTAACGGGGCAGGCAGAAATAACAGGATATTTTTTTTCTTGTTGGTCCCTTAGTTCAGACATAGTCAAATAGTTGAGTATTTAAGTTGTTGAGTGTTGGACAGAAATTCGATAGTCATTCGGTAGAAATTCAGTAGAAATTCATATGAAAAAATCGTGAGCCGTGAACCCTGAACCTCTGAACTGTGAACCCTTGAACGGTTACTTTTTAAAAGGCGTACTTTTTAATAGCTGCAAGCAGATCCATTTTTTTGATCGGTTTGGTCAGATGGACGTCGCATCCGGCCTCAAGACTTTTTTGGGTATGTTCCTTAAGTGCATGTGCAGTCAGGGCGATAATTGGTGTTGCCTTTTTCCCATTTTCTTATCTCTTTTGTGGCTGTGTAGCCGTCCATAATCGGCATCTCAATATCCATGAGTACAAGATCATATTTACCGGTCTTGAATTTTTCTACACATATTTCACCGTTTTCAGCTGTATCTATTTTGTACGGAGTATTCTTTAGAAAGGCCTGCATAAGCAATCGATTTGTTACATTATCTTCCACGAGCAGGATATGCAACGGACTCAGGTCTTCTTGTTTATCAGGTTTTTTAACCATAGGCTTCTTCATGGTTATAGCCTTCTTTCGGCTAAGGGCGGCCATTACTTCGTCATTCAAACCATACCAATTGAGTGGTTTAATCAAATAATTGCTTATCTCCAGCTCTTTACTTATTTTCTTTGCCGATTTTTGGTCGTTTAATGTGAGCATCATAATAATCGGGCTGGAAATTGCAGAAGCCTTTTTGATGGTTTTTGCCACCTTAAATCCGTCCAAACCCGGCATCCTGCTGTCGAGCAAGATAAGTGCGTAAGGATCACCCGTATCCATAGCCCGCTTTATTTCAATAAGTCCCTGTTTGCCGCTCTCCTTTTCTTCCACTTTAGCGCCCCAAGCAGATAGCGTTTTGGAGAGAACCATGCGATTTGTAGGGCTATCATCAATAATCAGGGTCTTTACACCGGTTAAATCCGCCTTAGGCATCGGAACGTGTTTTTCAACGTCTTGGGTATCGAAACCGGCCGTAAAGTAAAAAGTGCTTCCCTGGTCCATTTCGCTTTCCACCCATATGCGCCCATTCATGAGTTCCAACAATCGACGAGAGATGGCCAGACCAAGCCCGGCGCCGCCATGTTTTCGAGTAATGGAGGAGTCGGCTTGAGTAAACCGGTCAAAGATATTTTTTCTTACTTCCAATGGAATGCCGATTCCGGTGTCGGTTATAGAAAATAGGAGTTCCACGGACCTGCCTGCTTTTCGTTTCGAGTCTGAATCCACATCTTTTGCTTTTTTCTGTTTAATGCCTTTTTGCTGCTTCACTTCAACAAAAACATCTCCCTTTTCTGTAAACATAATGGCATTTCCTATGACGTTTGACAAAATCTGATCCAGACAAACCGAATCACCGATAAGTCGCGTCTCAATATCGGGATCAATCCACCACACCAGCTCAAGACCTTTTTCTTGGGCCCGGAAGGCTTGAGCCTCACATGTATTTTTGAGCACATCCATGAGATCAAAGGAAGTCTTTTTTAGTTTAATCTGTCCGGCCTCAACCATAGACAAATCCAGGATTTCGTTGATTAGTTGTAATATGTTTTTGCTGGATGATCGAATGGTTTCAAGATATTTCTTCTGTTCGGCAACCAAAGGAGTCTCCCGGAGTAAATCGGCCATTCCGATAACGGCGGTCATAGGAGTACGAATTCCGTGACTCAGTCTGGTTACAAAATCGTTTATTGAGCGGTTGGCTGCTTCCAGGGACCGCTCGACGTGCAACCGCTCAGTGATGTCGCGTCCTGAACCACTGATATATTGATATCCATCCTCTTGTTTCGCCAGGATGTTTTGATACTCGACGTAGATTTTAGCCCCGTCCTTGTGTAAAAATGCGGTTACACCTCTTGAACTTTCTTGCTTTTTAACCTCCGGCAGATACTCGTTGTAGAAAACCTTTCGGTATTCTTCAGGCATAAAGTCGCTGAGAGGTCTGCCGATTATTTCTTCAGGCGTATATCCCAGGCTCTCCGCTGCAATAGGATTAAGACTAATAAGTAGACCATCGAGATCATGCATATAAATAAAGTCGCTGATTCTATTAAAAAGATCACTATAGTGTTTTTCCGCCTTTTTTAATTTTTCCTCCGCCAACTTGCGCTCGGTTATATCCCTTGCGACTGAAACTGTTGCAACGACTTTTCCTTCATGAACCATAGGGGCACCACTGATTTCAACCAACTTTCTTGTTCCATCCTTGGAAATAAATTCATATTCCGATGAAGCGATTCGTTTGCCTGTTAGGATGTGTTTAGTTTCATAGAAGATTTTTTTAAGATAATCCGGTGCAAGGAAATTCAAATCCTGCAATCTTTTTCCGATCAGCTCCTCAGGGGTGTATCCCAATATCCTTTTTACAGAGGGCGAGACACTTATAAACTTAAAATCATTATCTATGGAAAATCACTACTGTCCCAACGTTATTCAAATAATTTCAACTGTTTAAAAATACCA
>CAZQOH010000162.1:0-5499 GCA_964594355.1 uncultured Desulfobacterales bacterium | reverse complement strand
AAAAATATACCTATTTTTATCAATTTTTACCCCAAAAATGGTAAACTTGGGCTAGGCTTCCAGACACAATCAGCCACTGGAATTATCCTTCTAAATCAATAGGTTATATTCATCCCTTCCTTTATTTATAATTTGGCATAATAGATGCTATTAAGGAGTGATGAATTCCTATTATTTCAAGTAGCAAATCAAGTAAAATCATAGAAAGGAGGGTTAAATTATGCCAGGATTTAATGGAACAGGTCCCATGGGAATGGGATCCATGACAGGAGGAGGCAGAGGTCAATGCAATCCTTATAGCAGACCCTTTGTCCGGATGAATGCCGGTCAATGCTTCGGAAGAAATCGAGATCGGGGACGTGCTTATCGCCACATATACTGGGCTACGGATTTGCCCGGATGGAAGCGATTCGGACCAATGAGTCCCTGGAGCTCCCCATCTACTGTCCCTTACACTGAGAAGCAGGAGATAGCGTTCCTAAAGGGCCAGGCAGCTGCACTGAAAGATGAACTGAATGCCGTTGATAGCAGGCTTCGGAATCTCGAATCTGAAGAAAGAGGATCTGAGTAAAAACTTCTGATAAAGATCAGGAGGAGAGATGTGATACCTCGCCATGTTCAAGTGGAGATAGTTGCAGACGGAATTGGGGATTCCCAAACGGTACGGAAAGAATGCTAACCATGGAAAAGAGTGAAAAAATAGGCTTCTATTCTATTGGAACGAACCTTATGCTCTCGGAATGGGCATAATAGAAAATATTGCATATTTGCAATTATCTTTGTCCCCTATCCATGCATTAATGAAACAGTATTTCTCTTAAATACGGAATATCAAAGCCATTCCGAAAGTAGTAATTACTATCTTAATTCAATAAGTTAAACCAATTTCCTTTTATTCCCTTCGTCTTGGCATGAAAGATGCTATGTAGATTATCGAAAAGGGACTTTGTTTGGCCATGTTTCTATCTGTCCTCTTTTCCATCCCCCACTCTTCAAGGGTGGGGGATATTTTATGGAATCAGCGTCGCACCTTTTGTGATTGGGGAAAAGGTTGAAACACTCTCATTCGCACTAAGGGTGGTATGTGAAAAGAAAAATAGATTTAAGGAGGTTTCAAACATGAAAGTAGCGGTAAGCTCAAGTGGAAAGAATTTAGATTCACAGATTGACTCTCGTTTCGGCCGGTGTACCTACTTTTTTATTATCGAGACAGATGATATGAGTTTTGAGGTCTTTGACAACGAGAATATTACCCTGGGTGGCGGTGCCGGGATTCAATCGGCCCAGTTTATAGCTTCCAAGGGTATCCAGGCTGTCATAACGGGTAATTGCGGACCCAACGCGGTGCGGACCCTTTCCTCGGCCGGCATTAAGCTGTTTGTCGGCCAATCAGGGACAGTAAAAGAGGCCATAGAGAGATATAAGAATCATGAACTGAGATCTACAGACGAGCCCAGTGTGTCTGATCATTACGGAATGGGCGCAATAGGGCCTATGAGAGAACAGCAGGGGCAGGGCTTCGGCAGAGGTATGGGCATGGGTCGCGGCATGGGTTCGGGTCGCGGGAGAGGAATGGGCCGTTGTATGGGAATGTCCGGAGGGACCGGCTCAAACCAGACAGGGCCTGATAATTTGGCAAAAGAGCAAGACTTTTTTAAAGTCAAATCAAACGGCGGATAATTTTTCATGAAGATAGCCATTCCTGTATGGGATAACAGGATTTCCCCTGTTTTCGACACGGCCTCAAGGCTTCTGATTGTTGAAGTTGAGGATCAAAAAGAGGCATCACGTTTTGAGACGGCCCTGGATGATCAGGAGTTATCCCGAAGATGTCTTCGAATCCAGGGGATGGAAATAGACATGCTGATATGCGGTGCCATATCACGTCTATATTCAAGGATGCTCAAAGGATCCGGCATCCAAATTATCTCGGAGATATCAGGCCATGCAGAGGAAGTTTTAGAGGCTTATCTTCAAGGGGCCTTATCTCATCCAAGGTTTTTAATGCCGGGTTGCGAGAGGAATAGATTCGGTCAGAGAAACAAGTCTTTGGCTTGCAAAAAGCCCCAAAGGAAGAGGAAAAAAGGAGGTTAAAGGAAAATGATAAAGGGAAGCCGGAGTTGCGGATTAGATAGTTATAAAGACCAGCATACAATGCAGGATGATGAGATCAGAGAGAGGTTAAGGCAAATTAAAAACAAAATTCTGGTTATGAGTGGTAAGGGAGGGGTGGGTAAAAGCAGCATAGCTGCCTATCTCTCCGTGTCCTTAACCAAAAAGGGCTACAAGGTGGGTCTCATGGATGTGGACCTTCATGGGCCGAGCATACCGCGATTGTTGGGCCTCAACGGGAGTATACAATCCTCTTCTAATCCCGGGAAAGCAATTCCAATCAATTTTCTGCCCGGCATGCAGGTTATATCCATTGAATCCCTCATGGGTGAGAATAAGGATGCTGCGACCATCTGGAGAGGCCCTCTCAAGATAGGTGTTATCAAGCAGTTTATAGCAGATATTGAGTGGTCGGATCTCGATTATTTAATCATTGATTCTCCCCCCGGAACAGGGGATGAACCTTTAACAGTGGCTCAGACCATCCCTGATGCTATGGCATTGATAGTCACAACCCCTCAAGAGATCTCGCTGGCTGATGTGAGAAAGTCCATCAATTTTTGCCGTCAGGTGAAGATGAAGATCATAGGCGTGGTGGAAAACATGAGCGGCCTCCAGTGTCCCCACTGTGAAAAAAATATTGATCTTTTTAAAACCCGAGGGGGTCAATTGGTGGCAATGAAAGAAAACTTAAGGCTTTTGGCAAGCTTACCCATTGAGCCTGAAGTTGTAAGACAAGGGGATGCAGGAAGACTGCAAATCCTGGAAAATGACAAGCTCTCCTATAAGCAAGAATTTAACAAAATGGTAGAACAGATTTTAAAACTAAGTATCACAAAAGAGACTTCAATTATTAAAGAGAAATAAAAAAAGGAGGATAAGATAGAGACGATTTTCTTTGCCATCCCTGTGGCAGGGGGAAAGCTCTGTTCCCATTTCGGCCATTGCGAACAGTTTGTCCTAATTGAGACTGAGAATGGGGTGATTAAGGGTAGGTCAATGCACACCCCTCCGCCTCATGAGTCGGGTGTTTTGCCAAAATGGCTCCATGAGTTGGGAGCCAATATTGTTATTGCCGGCGGAATGGGTTCCAGTGCTCAGGACCTTTTTAATCAAAATGGGATCAAGGTCATTATCGGGGCACCAATGGACCCACCGGAATCACTGGTCAATCATTATCTTTCAAATACTCTGGTCACCGGAGAGAATGTTTGTGACCATTAATAAAGGAAGCGTAATATTTTAGCTGTTTGAAAACAAGACCGCTTGAAAGATAATTAAATTTGGCTGAAAATTTAATCACCTTTCAAGCTTATTTGTATAAATTGGTTTCAAAGGGCTAAAGTGCTACGAGAAGATAAAATCTTCGTGTGTCTTCGTGAACTTCGTGGTGTATTAAAATATTTTTGTGATTCACTTTAAAAGGGATATCTTTTCCCCTTTATGACTTTATCGGCAATGAGTCGTCTTAGCTCAATTGTATTTATAGGCTGATAGGTAGCAAGCTTGTCAATGAGAGAGAGTTGGACACCAAGCGCATCTCCCTCTTCAACAAATACGAGGATCTGTTTGGCCCAGTGGACAATCTTGGGTATTGTATCATTGATGTAAACCTTTGCGGCTGCAATGTGATACTCTCCCTTTTTATCGCCCTTTTGGGTAACAAATTTCCTGGCTCTTAACAACCCGCTCTCCATAACAAATATTTCATTTATCATGTCCGCCAGAAGCTCCATGACTTCCTGTTCGTCTGCCAAAGTAGCCAGTAGTTTGTTTACAGCCATGCCGGCGGTCATAAGGGTAATTTTTTTGCAAGTTTTAACCATGTGATCCTGCATGGCCAGCGGTGTTTCATCAAGCTTAAGCAATTCAGGGGAATAAGCCTCGACTTCTTCCCCTAAAATTTGAAGCTTATCGAGGATCGGAAGTCTGTTTTGCATGGCCCTTTTCACAAGTGTCCCCGGAACCAGGAGGCGGTTAATCTCATTAGTCCCTTCAAAAATTCTATTTATCCGGGCATCCCTGTACATCCTCTCAGGCGGCAATTCTGCAATATATCCATTTCCGCCATGTATCTGAACCAGTTCATCCGCACAAAAGTTGACGCTCTCACTTCCGAAAATTTTTGCGATGGAACACTCAATTGCATACTCATGAATCGCTTTGGCGTTTTCTTCACCCTGTTTTTTTGCTGTGTCATCAAGGGTATTCAATTTATCATCAATTGCAGCAGCCAGTCTATATATAAGTGACTCGGTCATATATGTAAGTATACTCATGTCCGCCAACTTGTTTTTTATCATTCCAAAGGAGCTGATCTTTTTTCCGAACTGTTCCCTCATATTCGCATACTTTGCCGCTTCAGATATGGCAATTTTACATCCACCCACTGTACTTGCCCCAAGCTTATATCGGCCGATATTGAGAACATTAAATGCAATCTTGTGCCCCTGCCCGATTTCAAACAGGACATTCTCCACAGGCACCTTGCAATCTTTTAATATAACAGAAGTGGTTGATGATCCGTTTATACCCATCTTCTTTTCTTCAGTGCCATGGGAAATACCGGGAAATCCCCGTTCAGCAATAAATCCTGTAAATTTTTCACCGTTTATTTTGGCATAAAGTATGTAAATATCCGCCCATGCACCATTTGTGATAAAGATCTTTTCACCGTTTAATAGATAGTATTTTCCGTCGTCAGAAAGGGTGGCGGTTGTCTGAATACCCAGTGCATCAGAGCCGGCATTCGACTCTGTCAAGCAATAAGCTGCAAACCACTCACCGGAGGCAAGTTTCGGAAGATATTTCTTTTTTTGTTCATCCGTTCCAAAATAGACAATGGGCAAGGTACCTATACCGGTGTGCGCTCCATGGGATGTAGCAAAAGATGCATTAACCGCAAGTGCCTCGGTAACAAGGCACGTGCTTACTTTGTCCATCTCTTCCCCGCCATATTCTTCCGGTATATCAGTACCGTTCAGACCTAATTCCCCGGCCATTTCAAGCAAAGATCGGCTAAATTCTTCACTTTTCTCCTCAATCTTTTCTGCATTTTGCAGAATCTCTTTTTTCGCAAAGTCCGCAGCAGCATCGAAAATCATTTTTTGTTCTTTTGTCATCTCCTCCGGGATAAAAACATCATCCGGTTCGGTATCAGTAATAAGAAATTCTCCGCCCGCGAAAATTTTTCTCTTTTTCATTTTTTCTCCTTATCTAAAAATTTGTCAAAGTTTGGTAACAAAAAACACAAAAGCACACTTAAGGGCCTAAGGTACTAAGAAAAGATATTTCGATATCCACTATTAGTGGCAATATTGTTGTTATACCGGTTGTCATAAATATGTTCCGATTGACCAGCGTCTGAACTTCCGAGCTAATCGTGGG
>CAZQOH010000161.1:0-5531 GCA_964594355.1 uncultured Desulfobacterales bacterium | reverse complement strand
AGTACCAGAGGATGTTAGAAAAGTTTTTTCTATATTGGTATCCTCCACCCTTCGCCATAGAGATTGGCTCAAAAAGGACCTGGGTATCATTTTAACCGTTGAAGACGTACATGTTACACTAGACTGGTTGCTGGAATCGATGCATTCCAAACGACTACCTAAAACAAATAATGCTATCCGAATGGACCTTCTTAAAATATGGTTTGACGAATTGAAACCTTATTTATGAAAAAAATCCTGTTTTACAATTTTTACAATATCTCAAGGCCATTATAAATTTTATAACTTTACGTATTTTTTGTAGAAAAACATTATACTTTTTGTTATAGATAAGAGACCTTTGAAAAATGCTCAATTTTGTTCAAGTTCAAGGAAGGCGAAAATTTTAACCACAGGAATACATTAAGTATTTTGAGGATTAAAATTTGAGCCTGACGCAGGCACTTTAGTGAAGCGACAGCGCTATTTGGGCAAAAGGGGGCGTTTTGCAAAGGTCTCGATAAGATTCACATACGTTTGATATACAGACCTCGTTAAGTAGTTAAGTTGTTGAAACGATATCTGGACATATGTGAATTTCAAAAACTTCTCAATAAATAACAAACCTATTATTCGGAATCATGACAACAATTGATAAAAAAAATCAGAGATTTGGACAATCGGCGGAGGCAAAGGAGGTATAGGCAAAAGTTTTATAATAAGTAGTATTGGTAATTACCTGGCACAAAAAGGAAAAAGTGTCGTTTTAGTCGATGCCGACCTTGGTGGTGCAAATCTACACACGTTCCTTGGTGTTAATAAACCTAAAAATTCTCTAACAGATTTTTTTGATAAGAAAATACCGATTTCAGAGATTATCGCTGATACTGAAATACCGAATTTGCGTCTGCTCATAGGTACCGTCCGCTCATTTGCCCCCTCCAATATAAAATATACGCAAAAATTAAAATTTTTCAGACATATTGCTAAAATCAATGCTGATTATATACTTATCGACGTCGGTGCCGGTGCACACTTCAATACAATTGATACCTTTCTTATTGCTGACAAAATGATAGTTTTAATTGTGCCGGAAATAATAGCTGTAGAAAATATGTATTTTTTTCTAAAAAATGTCTTTCTTAGAAAACTGATGCACAGTATGAATGATCACGGCCTAAAGGACATATTTATCAGCACTTGGAAAAATAGGGAAAAGTATAACATAAAAAATCTTTATCAATTCATCAGCTATCTTAAAGATTTATCAAACCCAATCGAAAATATTGTTGATAAGGAACTATCTAATTTCATGGTTTATATCCTTTTAAACCAGGTAAGAAGCAACCAAGAGATAATGATTGGAAATTCTGTTAAGAGCATCTGTATGAAATATTTTGGTCTTAATTCTCAATATATTGGATATGTTGAGTATGATGATTTTATTACCAGATGCGTAAATAAAAGACAGCCATATATGGAGGCTTATCCTGCATCACGCTGTGCCAAAGAAATAGAAAGACTTACTGAGAATCTCATTAAGGGAGGGCATATTAATATAAAGATTTTATTATGAAAAAAGACTATCAAAAATATTTCGAAATCCTTGAACTGTCAACTGATGCATCTATATCAGAAATAAGAAAATCATACCTACGCTTAAAAGATTTATATTCAACTGAATCTATTGCATCATTGCCTTTAAAAGATGAAATTCCAGATGAACGAAAAAATGAAATACTGCGGGAAATTGAAGAAGCCTACCATAATCTATTAGTCTTATACGACAATGAGGGCATTTTCGAAAAAAATAGAAGAAAATCGCCAATTCTTGACAAAGAACTCAAAAAAGCTATATCCGATATTTCATTTTTTAATGGGCAAGCATTGCGTCAAATAAGAGAAAGACTCAATATCAACCTGCATGATATTTCGCTTTCAACAAAGATTCAAATAAACAATATTAAAAATTTGGAGGCTGAAAAATTTGATGCCCTTCCACCTGATATTTATACGAGAGGTTTTGTTGTAAGTTATGCAAAACGTCTATCGCTTGACCCAAATAAGGTTGCTGATGATTACATGAGTATATATAATGCCTGGAAGAAAGAGCACAAAAAAAAGCAAAGTTACAGCTTTCCTTTCCGTTTCACCAAAAAAAAGAGTAAATAGAGATAAATTATAATAGTCTTTCCTTCATTTTCTTTCGAGTCTTGCCACTGACTCAATATGATAGGTGTGAGGAAACATATCGATCGGCTGCACTTCATAAATTTTATAACGGTCTTTCATAATGCATAGATCCCTTGCCATGGTAGCTGGATTACAAGATACATAAACAATCCTTTCAGGACACATTTCAAGCACCTGCTTTACAACCTTTTTATGCATTCCTGCCCTTGGAGGATCGATGATCATAACATCTGGTATAATCTTTACGTGTTGAAGGCAATCATTTACATTTCCCGGTATAAACCTGCAGTTGGAAACCCGGTTTGTCTTGCAGTTATTTTTTGCGTCAGATATTGCGCTTTCAACGATTTCTATACCAATCACTTCTTTTGCAAATTCTGAAAGCCAAATGGTTATTGTGCCTATACCACTGTAAAGATCTATAACAGTCTCCTTGCCTGAAAGACCGGCAAACTTCTTAACTATTTCAAATAAACGCTCTGCACCTAAGGTGTTTGTCTGAAAAAAAGAGTTTGCCGATATTTCAAACTCAAATTGACCGATTTTATCCTTTATACTCGGGGCACCGGCAAGAATTATCTCATACTCGCCAACGGCAACGCCGGCTTTTCGTGAAGTTATATTGTTTATAACAGAAACGATTCCAGAATATTTTTTTATTAAAAAGTCGGCAATAGGTTTTACCTTATCACGATCTTCCGATGCTGTTATAATATTTACCATCCACTTGTCCTGGCTTACAGAATGTCTTAGCATAAAAAAACGCCAGAAGCCGATATGACTACGAAGTCCGTAAGCAGGAACATTAGAATTTATCATTAAGTTTCTACCATCATGCAGAATATGACTCCCAAGCTCGGGTAGTAGTAGACATTCTTGAATGTCAAGCACTTTGTGAAAGACTCCCGGCACATGAAGCCCAAGTGCAAAATCTCTGTTAATATCTTCTCTTTCCATCTCACAAGGCAGAAGCCATCTTCTATCAGAGCATGAAAATTCCATCTTGTTTCTGTATCCAAAAATCAGTGCCGAAGGAATTACAGGATGCACAGGAACGCCTTTTATTAGCGCAATATGTTCAAGGGAGTCGACTATATGCTGACGTTTGTAAACAAGCTGCTTATCGTACTTTAAAAATTGCCACTTGCATCCGCCGCAAAAACCGCTGTATTTACAAGGAGGGTCTATCCTGAATGGTGATGATTCTAATAACGTGACGATACGGGCCTCTGCAAAGTTTTTCTTCTTTTTTATTATACGGACATTTACAACGTCAAAAGGGACAGCTTGATCAACAAAAACAGCAAAACCGTCTACTCGCGCAAGACCCTTTCCTCCGAATGCCAATTCGGAGATTTTAAGTTCAATTAGTTGCCCTTTTTTAACTGTCATATATTCAATTCTTTATAAATTTTCTAAAAGTTCTCGCCGAAGCAGGTCGAGGGCAGTAATGGTAAAAATTTTTTTATTCATCGATCTTTGATCAAATAGAAAATTGAATCGACGCCCTTTGACGGTGTCTGGTGTGGCAAGGCCGATGCAAACCGTGCCAACAGGCTTATCTTCCGTTCCTCCGCCGGGACCTGTAATACCGCTCACTGAAAGACCATAAGATGCACCAACAATGCCAAGTACACCTTTTGCCATTTCCTTGGCAGTCTCTTCATGTACTGCGCCGTATCGCATTATTGTATCAGGTGATACCCCTAGAACTTTAATTTTAGCCTCATTTGAATATGTAACACCTGAAAATAAAAAATATTTTGAACTACCAGGAACATTTGTAAGCCAATTGGATATAAGACCACCTGTACAGCTTTCAGCAACAGCAATGGAAGACTTTTTCCGGCAAAGGAGGCTGCCTATTACATTTTCCATAGAAGCACCGTCAACCGAAAAAACTCTTTTCCCAAGCTTTTTTAATACCCATCCAGTAGCATTTTCTATAAGTTGTTCCAAATTATTTTTATCATCCCCGTAACCATATAATTTAACATGGATTTCCGGAAATTTTGCACGCAGACCCAGTTTTATCTGTGGGAATCTAGACGCAAAATCAGAGAGCTGTTCACCTGTTGCCGATTCGGTTAGACCAAAAGTCGATATAGTTTTTACAATACATAATCTTTTATTTTTCCCTTGAAGATTTTCTATCTCGGGCAAAACATTAATTGAAAGCATCTTGCGCATTTCAAAAGGAACCCCTGGCAAAAAGAAAAAAAGACACCTCCCTATTTTCAAAATAAAGCCGGGAGCTGTTCCAACCGTGTTATAAATAGATTTAGCACTCTTTGGCAATATGGCCTGTTTTTTATTTGAACTTGTAAAGAGTCGTTTTCGTTTTTTAAAAAAATCTTCAATTGATCTAAGAGCTGCACTGTCAAGAACAAGCTCAACCCCCTTTGCCTTTGCAGCTGCTTCTGCTGAAAGATCATCTACTGTGGGACCAAGACCGCCTGTTACTACGGCAATGTCTGAACGATCCCCGATCTCTTTCATTATTGAAACAAGGGTGTCAATATCATCACCAACACAACTGTGTCGTACCACCTCTATCCCCGACTGTTCCAAATTTTGCGCAATATGAGCCGAATTACTGTCAATTAAAGCACCAGATCGGATTTCATCCCCTGTTGAAAGAATCTCTGCTATCATATCTTAAAACAATGCTCCTATGTCTCATTAAATTTTCATTAGGTATTGAACCATTAAGCCACGAAAAAAATATATATAAACTTTATATCATATTATCTTATGAAAAAAATGCATAGCAAGAAAAATAAATGATTCTATAATCTTTACCTTGGTGACCCACAGCGCAAACACACCGACGCTGAATTTCTTGACAATGAATTATAAATTCGATACTTATAATTTTTGATTGCTTATTTTTATATAAATCAAAGTGAGACCTTTGAAAAATGCTCAATTTTGTTCAAGTTCAAGGCAGGCGAAAATTTTAACCACAGGAATACATTGAGTATTTTGAGGATAGCGCTAAAGCTTCACTTCGTGCAAAATGTTGAGCCTAACGCAGAAATTGGGCAAAAGGGGGCGTTTTGCAAAGGTCTCAAAGTAACTCCAAGACATAGGGAGGTATCATTATGCCTGAGGATGAAGTCGCTTCCGTCATCAAATTTTTTGCTAAGCCTGGTGTTGCTGCATTGAAAATAACCAATGGAAGCATAAAAAAAGGTGATATGCTAAAGTACAAAGGCCATACCACCGATTTCACCGAGCAAGTGATCAGCATAGAAATTGACAATCAGCCCGTGGAAGAAGCAAAAGTGGGTGATATGGTGGGATTGAAAGTAAAGGAAAGGGTCCGAGAAAACGATAAGGTCTATAAGGTAGTCGAA
>CAZQOH010000160.1:0-5597 GCA_964594355.1 uncultured Desulfobacterales bacterium | reverse complement strand
GCTCGGAAGTTCAGACGCTGGTCAATCGGAACATATTTATGACAACCGGTATAAATCGGCTTTACCCCATGTCATATAAGAAAATTACGACAATCTAGATCTTAAGGCACACAACATAATGTGTCAATATAAAAAGCGAGCGTTCGCTCTTTTTTCTTGACTTTAATATCTCAACATTGTATAAATTTAAAAATGTTGCCGGCGTTGATTATTTTCATCGTTAAAACACTAATGTAATATTATGAGTGTACTATATCTGGTGAGACACGGACAGGCCTCCTTTGGAAAGGACAATTACGACCGCTTATCTCCCACAGGTGTTCGACAGGCCAAGATCTTGGCGAAATATTTTGCACGGACAGGTAAGATCTTTGACGCAATTTACAGTGGTCAAATGGAACGCCAGTTGAAGACTGCCCAGGAACTCATCGATTTTTATACTAAGAATCAGCTGGCTGTCACCCAACCTGTCATTTCCAGTGTATTTAATGAATACGACTCACTTACCGTTTGGAAAACTCAAATTCCTTTAATGCTTGAAGAGGATCCTTCGCTTTCTCAGGATTTAGAACGAGTTCCTGAAGATGGAAAAGCATTCCAAAGGATATTTTCAAAGGTTATTTTTCGCTGGATTTCCGGTGCTTATGACCGACCCGGTGTTCCGCGTTGGAGAGATTTCAAACATTGCATCCGGAAAGGCCTTGAAGAAATAATGGTCCAATATGGAAGCAAAAAACAGCTGGTGATATTCACATCCGGTGGATTCATTTCAGTTGTGACACAGACCGCACTTGACCTCTCAGACAAAAAGGCTGTTGAAATTTCATGGCAGATCATGAATGCTTCAGTTACTCGATTTAAATACAACAGCCAGGGAATTGTGCTTACCGGGTTCAATGAAGTTACACATCTAGAAATGGAGAATGATATAGAACTGCTTACATATAGATAGTGCCCATCCGGAAATGGCATTTTTTAGTCCAATAACAACAAACATTACCTTTTCCAGCGTTGAACGCTTATGAAAAGAAAGCCATAACCTTTAAACGTTACCGAATAGAGACCTTTGAAAAATGCTCAATTTTGTTCAAGTTTAAGGCAGGCGAAAATTTTAACCACAGGAATACATTGAGTATTTTGAGGATTAAGATTTGAGCCTAACGCAGAAATTGGGCAAAAGGGGGCGTTTTGCAAAGGTCTCGAATAATTGACAGTCACAGGAGGACATTATGGATTTTGCCGTATCTGAAAAAATGAAGACAATCATCGCGATGATGGATGAGTTTGTGGAAAAAGAATTGATCCCTATGGAACCTGAGTTCATGAGCAAATCAGCTAAAAATCTCCTTCCGGTTTTCGAAGAAAAACGGAAGATGGTCAAACAAATGGAGTTATGGGCACCGAATCATCCCATAGAATATGGCGGAATGGGATTAAATCTGATGGAGCATGCCCTGGTTTCTGAATCTTTAGGCCGAAGTCCTTTCGGGCACTATGTTTTTGGCTGTCAAGCACCTGACGCCGGTAACATCGAAATCCTCCATTTATTTGGGACTGATGAGCAAAAAGAAAAATATCTGCGACCTCTTGTAGAGGGTAAAATCCGTAGTTGTTTTTCTATGACCGAGGTGGAGCTTCCCGGCTCTAACCCTGTATTGATGGATACAACAGCGGTTAAAGACGGCAGCGACTATGTTATCAATGGTCAGAAATGGTACACTTCATCAGCCGATGGCGCGGCATTTGCTATCGTAATGGTAGTCACAAACCCCGAAGCTGATCCCTATCTTCGAGCGAGCATGATCATTGTGCCGACTGATACTCCCGGATTTAATCTGGTGCGAAATATTCCGGTGATGGGACATGCCGGGGAAGACTATTTTAGTCACGCGGAAATTTTATATCAGTCTTGCCGGGTTGGCCAAGAAAACCTGTTGGGCTCCGAGGGGCATGGATTTGTTATTGCTCAGGAGCGTCTTGGGCCTGGCCGGATTCATCACTGCATGCGCTGGATTGGAATTTGTAACCGAGCCTTTGATCTGATGTGCGCCCGCGCGCGGGATAGAATCATATCACCGGGCAAGACACTGGCGACCAAACAAATCATCCAGTCCTGGATTGCTGAATGCGCTGCAGAAATTCAGGCTGCCCGCTTGATGGTTCTGCACGCAGCCTGGATGATCGAAAACGTCGGCACCAAGGAAGCCCGCAAGGAGATCTCTTTAATTAAATTCATGGTGGCCAATGTTATGCAGAAGGTTGTCGACAGAGCACTTCAGGTCCACGGAGGAATGGGGATGACAGATGACAGGATTCTGGCATTTTTCTACCGGCATGAGCGCGCTGCCAGGATATACGATGGTGCAGATGAAGTCCACAAAGTTTCAGTAGCTAGAAGAATCTTAAGAGAATATGAGGGCAAACAGGTTCGATAGCTTTCACACACGAAATCTTGAAGATAAAAATAGTTAACATCCAGAATTTGAAGAGCATAAACAAGTATGAACTACGCTGAGTTTCAAAAAAAAGTGAGCCTCTCCAAAAAGAACATTTGTAGGGAGGTTTTTGCTGAGAATCGTAAAACAATACGGGTTAAAAAAGAAAACACGGTTATAAAAAACCTGGAAAAAATTTTCAGTGCCTCCCTCAAAATAAGCAATAAAAAGGGTTTTCAGGCCATGACTATGAGAGATCTCAGCCGGGAGACCAATCTGAGCATGGGCGCACTTTACTCTTATTTTTCGAGCAAGGAAGAACTGCTGGCGATGCTGCAACATCAGCGGCGTACAATTGCGAAACGGATTCTTGATGAGCACATCCAAGTCAAGAAAGACCCGTTAGCTAAACTCCGGATTGCCATTCAAACTCATCTCTATTTGAGTGAAGTTATGCAGCCCTGGTTTTATTTTTCTTATATGGAGGCTAAAAACCTTTCTCGTGCCCAACAAAAGATGGCTGTTGCCAGCGAGATTTACACAGAAAAAATCTTCACCGACATTCTCGCGGAGGGTAAAGGTCAGGGAGATTTCGTGGTTAGCGATTGCCAGTTGACAGCGAGTATTATTAAAGCCACGTTGCAGGATTGGTATATTAAGCGGTGGAAATATAGCAGTCGAAAGATTTCAGTGGATCAATACGCGCAATTTGTTTTCGAGTTTGTAAAAGCTTATATAATCAGCCAAAATAATCACATACAATATCTTAAAATGAGTGAATCAATGGGGATAGCCAATGGATTATAAGGGTCAACCTACAACCATTCGAAAGGGTGAAGAGCTTGATTCCGCCAGTGTTGAAGCATTTTTAAGGGAAACGATTCCTAAGCTGCAAGGCGAAATGATCATCAGGCAGTTTCACAGCGGGCATTCCAATCTCACATATCTGGTTACTTTTGGTGATCGACAAATGGTTCTTCGGCGACCACCTTTTGGAACCAAGGCCAAAACCGCCCATGATATGGGTCGGGAGTATCGCATCTTAAGTGCGCTAAAAGATATTTACCCATACGGTCCTGAGCCATTGGCATATACCGAAGATAACTCCATTATCGGGTGTCCATTCTATATCATGGAACGAATCGAAGGTATTATTGTACACAGTGAGTTTCCATCGGACATAATGGAATCACCGGATAACGTTAGAGCATTGTGCCGGAAACTGATTGAAGTGCAGTATGAGCTTCACTCAATTGATTATCGCAAAGCCGGGCTTGACGATTTCGGCAAACCTCGAGGATATGTTAAGCGGCAGGTGTTGGGATGGTGCAAGCGATATCGCAATGCCCGTACGTCGGATGCACCTGACTTTGAAGCGGTTATGGTCTGGCTTGAAGAAAAAATACCCCCTGATTCCGACGTACCGGGGATTATTCACAACGATTTCAAACTGGACAATGTGGTTCTTGACCCTATAAATCCCATGGATATCAAAGGAGTCTTAGATTGGGAAATGGCGACCGTAGGTGATCCGCTCATGGATTTAGGTTGTTCTCTGGCGTATTGGATCCAAAAAGATGACCCGCCTGAGGCACAGGCGATACGTTTAATGCCCACTGATGTGCATGGAGCACTCACCAGGAACGAATTGGTTCGTTATTATACCGAGCTATCGGGCAGAACCATTGATAACTTCGATTTTTACTACTGTTTTGGTCTTTTCCGTCTGGCGGTTATAGCCCAGCAGATTTATTATCGTTATTTTCACAAACAAACCAAGGACGAGCGCTTTAAAGATATGATTTTAGTCATTAAAATTCTTGATAAAATTACACAGCTTAATATTGAGCGCTCTGATCTGTGAAACTTTTAAAAAATACTCAATAATAATTTTAATTATCAGGAGGAAAGATCATGAAAGATGTGTACGAAAAAATGCGAGAACGAATGGACGATATGGCTGCTGGATATCCGCAAACCGAGAGTAAAGTCGAAATTCGTATACTCAAGCGATTGTTTACCGAAGAGGAAGCGGAATTATTCTTACAGCTTAAACCACTTTTAGAAAAACCGCGTGACGTGGCCCAACGGTTAAGCCGTGATCCAGATGAGATAAGTGAAATGATGGAACAGATGGCTAAAAAAGGCCTCCTTTTTAGAAAGCGAAAAGGCGATCTAACCCGCTATGCTGTAGTACCTTACGTAGTGGGAGTATTTGAGTTTCAGGTCAAAACAATAGATGAAGAATTTGCGCGCGATCATGAAGAATACTTTGAGAATGGCTTTGGACGTACCATACAATCATTTAAAACTCCTGTTTTAAGAACGATCCCCATTAACCGTCAGTTGGTTGCCGATTATCCAGTGGCTCCCTATGAAGATGTTCTTGAGATTATAGACAACCGGAATAAAATCGCTATTGCTCCCTGTGTCTGCCGTACCACGACTCATTTGCTTGGAAGAGAGTGCGACAAACCGATTGAAAGATGTTTTATGTTTGGATCCCATGCCGAATATTACGTAGAAAATAAGATGGGACGTTATATCAGCAAGGAAGAGGCCCGGGAAATCGTTATCAACAATGAAAAGGCAGGTCTTGTGATGCAGCCATTTAACTCACAAAAAATTGGTGGTATGTGCAGTTGCTGTGGCGACTGTTGCGGCGTTCTTCGATCGTTGAAAATGCATCCCCATCCAGCTAAAATGGTTCGGAGTAACTATTTTGTGCAAGTGGACGAAGGGGAGTGCACCGGCTGTGAAACCTGCCTGGAACGTTGCCAAATGGAGGCTATTGACATCATTGATGACATTTCAACAATTAATTTAGAGCGCTGCATCGGTTGTGGTTTATGTGTAACCACCTGTCCAGCCGAGGCTATTCAGTTGATAAAGAAACCAGAAGACCAGCTATATGAACCCCCAAAAAGCGGAATGGAAACTTATATGCGGATAGCTAAGGAAAGGGGGAAGATTTAGTCAAGGTCTCTATTAGCTCCTGAATAGTAACTTTTTCCTTGTCCGAAAATAAGAATTGCCGATATAGAGCCAATGACGGCTAAGCATATGAATTTTCTCATTTGAATTATCTTCCGTGTTTATTTTTGAGTACTATACCGGTTGTCATAAATATGTTCCGATTGACCAGCGTCTGAACTTCCGAGC
>CAZQOH010000159.1:0-5615 GCA_964594355.1 uncultured Desulfobacterales bacterium | reverse complement strand
ATATTTATGACAACCGGTATATTACATACTTAAACAAAAAGGGTTCCCAATATAAAGAGACGAGACCTTAGAAATTGGAAACCCCAAACAATACATGGAGCCGGCGGGCGGACTCGAACCGTCGACCTGCTGATTACGAATCAGCTGCTCTACCACCTGAGCTACGCCGGCATATAAAAGCATAGATATCGAGATTATGTACCAAAATCAAGAAAAAACATCAATTCAGTCAGTGATTAATCAAATACAAGAAAGAAGTAATAGTATTGACTGTTCTGGGTTGACCGGATCTGAGAGGGCATATCTTGTTTCGAGGTTGTATAGGAAACACAGAAAGACGGTTGTGGTTGTCGTACCTTCTTCCAAAGATGCGGAAATGTTTTTAGATGACCTCCATTTTTTTTTAAAGATAGATACCCCACTCTTATTATATTTTTCTCCATACAATATTTTACCGTTTAAATTTTTGTCCTACCACAACGAAACAGCAGCAAGACGAATCCGTACACTTTATCAACTGATTGAAAGCGAGATGCATACAATTGTGGTTACAACTGTAAGTGCGCTGCTGCAAAAAATCATCCCTAAGCATGAAATAAT
Source organism: uncultured Desulfobacterales bacterium (assembly GCA_964594355.1). Taxonomy (GTDB): domain Bacteria; phylum Desulfobacterota; class Desulfobacteria; order Desulfobacterales; family JAUVVS01; genus JAUVVS01. Next base: position 5,015 of record CAZQOH010000159.1, on the reverse strand, counting down.
TGAGTATGCCGAGTTAATTATGGAAGGTGAGGAGATCGACAGGGACCTCTTGGTTGAAAAGCTGATTTCGGGTGGTTATGTGCGTTCCACCATTGTTGAGGAGGTCGGAGATTTTTGTATAAGAGGGGGGATTATGGATATTTTTTCACCCCTGTACCCTGACCCTCTTCGGATCGAATGGTTTGGAGATACAATAGACTCTTTAAGATTCTTTTCTGCATCAAGTCAACGAACACAAAAAAATATTCAGGAAGCAGTCATGCTTCCGGCCAGGGAAGCAATCCTGAAAAAAGAGCAGATGAGTCAAATAATTAATCGGATAAGGGAACGAGCATCTGTTTTAAATATCCCTGTGACAAAAGTTAGAGACCTGGTTGATCACATTAAAAAAGAGGGGGTGTTTCCAGGTATTGAGAGCCTGATTTCGATTATATATCCAAAGCTCGACACTTTCTTTGACTATGTCCCTGATGATGCTCTTTTTGTTCGGATAGAACCGAATGAACTGGAAAAGGCAGCTAAAGAATCACAAGAACAGGCATCAGCAAACTACCTGGCTGCACGCAATGAATCAAGGCTTTGCGTCGAACCGGATTCTCACTACATAGAATGGGAAAAGGCTAAAGAAACCATTGCACGGAAAAGACCCCTGACAATTAGGACACTTCCTATATCAGACGGCGGCTCGTATCCGGTTCAGGATAAACTACAAACTCCCCTTCAATATTATTTTTCTATAAAAGATAACGACACTATAAGATTTGAACTAAAACGCAGACAAGAAAAAGAGAACCTTTTTTTGCCGCTTGCGAATTGGATCAATAATAATAAAGAATTTGGACGTACTACTCTTATTGTCTGTTATGGAAGAGCACAAGCCGACAGACTTAAATCGCTTCTTGCATCATACAATATTCAAATTCAATTTATTGACAATTTCTCTGATGTTAAGGTTGATTTCAAGCAGGGCAAAGGGCCTGTATATATTTGTCCTGGTCAGGTTTCTAAAGGATTTGTCTGGTCTAATGAATCTTTGGCCATTATTACTGAGGATGAAATCTTTGGTGCAAAGTACCGAAGAAGAAAACCCAAACAAAAGGTTCGAACCCAGCTCCTTTCATTTGAAGATTTGAAAAGAGGAAATTTTGTAGTTCACAATGAGCATGGAATAGGACTTTATGAAGGTCTGGTGAAGCTAAAGCTTAACGGAACTGCAAATGATTTCCTTCTAATTATCTATAAAGATGGTGATAAGCTCTACCTTCCTGTAGATCGCATGGGCATGGTGCAAAAATACATGGGGGTGGACGAAATTACGCCTGTTCTGGATAAGATGGGCGGCAAATCATGGGAGCGGGTTAAAAAGAGGGTAAAAAGATCGGCTGAAAAGATTGCAGGAGAGCTTCTTAAACTCTTTGCCTCGCGTAGGGTTAAAAAAGGTTATGCTTTTTTAGAGCCAGACAGTTATTTTAAAGATTTTGAGGCCGGGTTTCCCTATGAAGAGACTTCCGATCAGCTCAAGGCCGTTGAAGATGTATTGCATGATATGATGGAACATGTGCCTATGGATCGACTTATATGCGGTGATGTGGGATACGGGAAAACTGAAGTGGCCCTTCGTGCATCGTTTATGGCCGTGAATAACAACAAACAGGTTGCCGTATTAGTACCGACAACAGTGCTTTCAGAACAGCATTTTGCAACGTTTTCCCATCGTTTTGAGCGTTATCCCGTGAATATTGCGTGCTTAAGCAGGTTCCGTTCTTTAAGAGAACAGCGTACAATTATTAAGGATATGAAGTCCGGAAAGATCGATATTGTGATTGGGACCCACCGACTTCTTTCAAAAGATGTAGATTTTAAAGATCTAGGACTTCTCGTGATTGATGAAGAACAGCGCTTTGGTGTCAAACATAAGGAGAAACTAAAAAAGATAAGAGCCGTCGTGGATGTTTTGGCCCTAACTGCAACCCCGATACCCCGAACACTTCATATGTCCATGATGGGGATACGTGACATAAGTATTATTTCAACTCCGCCAGAGCATCGCCATGCAATAATGACATACATTTCTGAAATTGATGATGGCGTTATTTCGGATGCGATACGAAAGGAGTTAAAACGAGGCGGGCAGATCTTTTTTGTGCATAATAATATCCATAGTATATGGTCAATTGCAAAACATTTGCAGGAGTTGGTGCCCGAAGTGAGGCTTAATGTTGCACATGGTCGTATGAATGAGAATGAGTTAGAGAAGGTAATGCTTTCCTTTGTGAAAAAAGAGATAGACATGCTGGTATGTACCACAATAATAGAATCAGGGCTTGATATACCGTCAGCCAATACAATTCTTGTCAATTGGGCAGACCGGTTTGGATTGGCACAGATGTACCAATTGCGTGGTCGTGTTGGACGGGCGGATGAACAGGCCTATGCATACCTTTTCATTTCAAGTGAAAGTACAATTAGCACCGATGCTCAAAAGCGTCTGAAAGTATTGATGGAACATAGTGATCTTGGTGCAGGTTTTCAAATTGCTATGAGTGATTTGAAGATCAGAGGAGGAGGCACTATCCTTGGGGCTTCTCAATCAGGCCATATTGCCGCTGTAGGCTACGATATGTTTCTAAAACTCATGGAGAATGCAATATCCGATCTAAAAGGAGAGCCTGTTTTTGAAAATCTAGAACCGGAAATAAATATAACGATGTCTGCTTTTATACCTGAATCTTTTATTCCTGATATTGACCAGCGGCTTTCAATATATCGTAGCCTGGCAAAGATGAAAGATCTGAAAGAGGTCGCAGATTTCAAAAAAGAGCTTGTTGATCGGTTTGGTGCTTTACCAAAAGAGGTTGCAAATCTTCTCTTAAAAATCATGTTTAAGGTGTTGTCTATAGAAGCAGGTGTAAAGCGGCTTGACCTGACAGATCACCAACTTTCACTTTACTTTTCAGAAGAACACCAAAAAAATCCCATTGGGATCGTTGATATGATTGTTTCAGAAAAAAATCGCTTTGAGTTTACACCGGACCATGTATTTAAAGCCGAACTTTCAAAGAAAAGTGTAAACGGTCAATTGGTTCAGATCAAAAACATCTTGAAAGAAATTAAACAACATGTTAACGTCTAACATTTTATGGATGCATACTGTAGACGGCCACCATCTGCGCTTTTTACGAGTTTATCAAGCTGCGCTTATTACGAGTTTATCAAGTATAAAATACAGAAAAAAAGAGACCTTTAGGAAATGAAATCTATTTATAAAGTAGCTTTAATAATTAGCTCTTTGTTGATTGTTTGTATTTTAGGAGGGTGCGCTGATTCAGGGTCTCATCGCGATACTGAATATTTAATTCGACTTGGGGATAGGGTCGTGACAGTATTTGATTTTACAAAAGCGTTTGAAATTTCCAAAACAGCTTATCCTTATGACATAATGAAGAATCCTAAATTAGGCAAAGAAGCTCAATTGAGGCTCTTAAATCAAATGATAGAAGAGATGATTCTATTGGAACGGGCCAAAGAGCTTCAAATTTATATCTATGATTCAGAACTTGAAGAGTCAATCGCAAATATTAAAGCGGACTATCCTGAAGGTGTTTTTGAGGAGACGTTACTTGAACATGCTGTTTCTTATCATTCATGGAAAGAGAGGTTGAAGAACCGTTTGATTAAGGAAAAGGTCATTTCAGAGGAGTTGGAAGCTAATATAACAATAACACACGATGACATTTCGAAGTATTATAAAGAGCATTATAGAAAAGAAGGTTTACAATCCGGTCTAGAAGATAAAAGTGAACTTATAATAAAGAATTTACGACGGAAAAAAGCAGAAGAGGCTTATACATCATGGATAAAAGACCTTCAAACAAAATATACTATTGAAATAAACAGGACACAATGGGAAAAAATCTACGGATTGTAGAGTGAATATGTGATATGAGGTCTGTAATATGAGCATAAAAATTAAACACTTATATTTTTATGTAATTTGTGCAGCTTTTTTTTATGTTTTTAATATGCCTGTAATTGCCAGGGTAGAAAGTGCTGAAGTTGTTGATCGGATTGTCGCAGTTGTTAACGATGATATCATTACATTTACCGAGCTGAATCAGTTATTTAAACCTTACGCAAATCAAATTAGAACGCGTGGATACACTTCTGAAAAAGAAAATAAAATGCTCTTTAAAGTTCGAGAGGACATACTTAACAGGATCATTGATGAGAAACTTACAGATCAGGAAATTGAGCGGCATGAGATTGTTGTCAGCAAAAAAGAGATTGATAATACAATTGAGCGTATTAAAAAAGCAAATTTTTCTTCGGATGAAGAGCTAAGAGAGGCATTAAGCAAAGAGGGCTTATCCATTGAAGAGTATCGTAAACGTATTAAGGAACAAAAGCTTAGGGCAAAGCTGGTCAATATTGAAATAAAGTCGAAGATTGTTATAACAAAAGAAGACATAAAATCCTATTACAAAGACCACATTGACAAATATATTGGCGAGGAAAAATATTACCTCCGAAACATAATCCTGAAAGTACGCCGACTTGGAGGTGAAGCTGAAAAGCTTGTGGTCAAAAAGAAAATAGATGCGATTCTGATAAAGTTAAAGGAAGGAGAACGGTTTGAAGTCATGGCCGGCAAATACTCTGAATCGCCATCTGCTAAGGATGGAGGGGATCTTGGGTTGTTCAAGATAGATGAACTTTCACAACAATTACAGAAAATAGTAAAAGGGATGAAAGCAGGTGAGTTTACACCTGTGATCGACACGGAACAGGGATACCAGATCTTTTTTGTTCAGGATATTATAAGATCTCCGGGAAAATCGCTGGAAGAGGCATCAACTGAGATTCAAGAAAAACTTTATTATGAAATCGTCAATAAAAAATATCAAACATGGCTTACGGAACTTAGAAAGCGATCATATATTAAAATTATCAGATAAATTATGTTTATAGTGTTTGTCAAAATAACGTTCCGTTTCAAAGAATGTATGCAGCGTCTG
>CAZQOH010000158.1:0-5616 GCA_964594355.1 uncultured Desulfobacterales bacterium | reverse complement strand
ACATGGTAGTTTAATTTATTGGAATCGGTGTCTCATTTCCATTGACATATTCCGCTTTCTTATCAATAAGGGTTACTAAAGTTGAGTTTAATTCCGACTTAAAACAATTATTGTTACCTGAAGATGATCCTCAAACCAGGTACTATGAAGACATTTTTCAGGAAACTTTTGGAAGTGATATTTTATCTATTGTTGTTGTTAAAGCAAAGACCGGTGATGTTTTCTCTTTTGAGACTCTTACCCTGATTGAAAAACTTACCAACGACTTTTATGAAATTGAAGAAGTCATCAATGTCAATAGCTTAACTACTGTTCATCTTATAAAAGGTGAGGATGATTCCATTAATACTAATAAATTAATCAAAGAAATCCCCTCTGACCCTGTAGATTTACAAAAAATTAGGGAAAATGCTTTTTCTAATGATCACTTTATAGGTTACATAATATCCGAGGATGGAAAGGCTGCGGCAATAAATATTTACACTGAAGAATCTGAGGGAGATGATACCTTTAATAAGAGATTTGTCGAAAAAGTAACGAGTATTATTAATAAGAATAACAAAGACCACATAGTTTATCATGTTGGAGGCCCCCTGTCGACTTTGACGATGCTTTCTTTATTAAAAAAGGATCAAAAGACTATAAATGGTGTGATGTTTATTTTATTTCTTAGTTTTCTTTTCCTGGCATATAGAAGTTATCTGGCAGTGCTATTACCCGTAGCAACTACCGGTCTAAGTGTTATAGCAACCTTCGGGTTTATGGCACTTATGAACTACCCAATAACTCCACAAAGTGTTTTAGTGCCAGCGCTTTTACTTATTATCGGAAGCACTTCAAAGATATGCATATGTTATCCCTTTATTTTCACCAGTTAAGAAACGGTATGATCAAGAAAGATGCCATAATGACAACTACGATGCAAAGCGCGCTTCCCATTACCCTTACTTCTTTTACAACCATTCTTGGTTTTGGCACTTTATCCATGATTGAAATCACCATGACAAGAGAGTTTGGCATTATTATGGCTTTCGGTCTATTTGCAAATTACCTTGTAACCATAATTACCGTACCAGCGATCTTACAATTCTTAAAAGCCCCAAAATCTCGTAGACCAGGAAAAAAGCCTAATCAAAAAAAAGGTTTTAACCTGGATGTCATTTTTGAAAGGATTATTGCAATAAACACAAATTATCCGTCTACTATTACAATCATTGTCGCTATTATAGTCATTATTTCCGTACTGGGTATTTTCCGTGTTAAAGTAGACAATGATTCCATGAGTTTCTTTAAAGAAAGTTCGACATTTAAAAAGGATATTAGCAGATTAAACAAAGACCTGACAGGATTGAATACTATTAACATCATTATGCAAACCGAGGATGACGGGGATGTTATTGAACCTGAAGTTTTGAAAATAATAGACGGGCTTCAACAATATATAAAAGAATTGGGGAAATTTGAAAAAACGATCTCCATTGCCGATCATATAAAATTAATGAACAGGGAAATGCACGGCGGCAAAAAAGAGATGCAGATCATCCCGGGTTCAAGACAGGCCATAGCACAGTATATGATTTTAATGGATGATGATACTATATCGGAATACGTAGATGCAGAGCAGAGAAACGCCCGTATTTTAGTTATACATAATATATCAAGCTCATATGAATGCAACATTGTAATTGATAAAATCAGGGAATATATTGATGAAAATATAAAGGATTATGTAAAGGAAGGCAATATTAATAAAATTTCAGTCACCTTTACAGGAATACAATACTTAATGAATAATTCAACCGACGCTCTTGTTAATGGTCAGGTAAGAGGACTCGGTCTTGCTTTAGTTGTAATTTTCATACTTATGTCTATCCTGTTTTTATCCGTCAAGGGAGGACTTGTTGCCATAATTTCCAATATCATTCCGATACTTATAAACTTTGGCATTATGGGTCTATTCTGTATAGAATTAAATACAAGCACTAGTATGGTAGCTCTTATTGCTTTAGGAATTGCTATTGATGATACCATTCATTTCATGGTTCGTTATCAGAGGGGGTTAAGAACTACAAACGACCAGAAACAGGCAATGGCCAATGCCATAAGAACAGAAGGTGAACCGGTTTTATTTACTTCTATGGCCCTTGCCTTGGGATTTAGTGTTCTTATGTTATCAAGCTTTGTTCCCTCTATATATTTTGGTCTTCTTTCCGCTCTGGTTATGATTTATGCCCTTTTAACGGATCTCTTTATTAATCCCATCTTGCTATTGGCGGTACAACTGATAACTGTCTGGGATTATATCACCTTAAAATTTAAGAAAGCAGTTTTGCAGGAGAGCGTCATATTAAAAAATCTCCGCTATTCCGAGGCTAAAAAAATAGTGCTCCTTGGCAGTATCCGTAAGGTTTCAGCACAGGAATATATTTTTCATCAGGGAGAAAAGGGAGAAGAGATGTATCTCATTTTATCAGGAAATGTTAAGGTGCTTGCAGAAAGTAAAGACGATAAAGTAAAAGTCTTAAATATCCTTGAAGAAGGGGAACTTTTTGGAGAAATGGCGTTATTAGGAGAGGGTATAAGAACTGCATCGGTTCATGCAGAAACCGACGTAGAACTTTTACGAATTGATTACAACTCTTTAGAACGAGTTAGACGCTTTAATCCTCGGATTTCGGCAAAGATTTATTTTAATATCGCGCGCATTTTAAGTGAGCGTGTAAAAACACTTAATATTCAGCAGTTAAAAGGTGCAACAAGATAAATACAGATCTCGTTAAGTCGTTGAGTCGTTGAGTAGTTAGGTAGTTATAATGATAAGAATAATAGCCGTTTTGTAAAACAATTGGACAACCGATCCTTTGAAAATATTAACATATTGATTTAATTATAATTCTTTTCCTACTCAACCACTTAACAACTCAACTATTTGACAATGTCTAAAAAAGGAGTATGAAAATGAGAAAAATAATAAGGGAAACGTGTCCGGCAGGTGCTTTCATTGTGATTTTTATCTTTTTTATTGCACCCGTGGCGTTGGCAGATGATCCTGTGGCCCGGGGGATTATGCAAAAAGTAGATGATCGGGACGATGGCGATAACATAACGAACGAAATGGAAATGATCCTCATTGATAAAAAGCAGAAAAAGCGGATTCGCAAACTTTACAGTTTCAAGAAAGATAAAGGGAAAGACAAATACGGTATATTATTTTTCTTGCATCCGGCCGATGTGAAAAACACCGGTTTTCTGACTTACGACTATGATGATCCCGATAGAGATGACGACCAGTGGCTATATTTGCCGGCCCTTCGTAAAACCAAACGGATCGCTACCAGCGACAAGGACGGCAGTTTCATGGGATCTGATTTAAATTACTCGGACATGACAAAATCTGATCTTAACGACTATGATTTTACTCTGAAAAAGGAAATGGAAGTAAAAGGCGTCAAAACCTGGGTAATTGAATCGATTCCCCGCACAAAAGAAGTCATCCATGCAACCGGCTATAAAAAGGGGTTGTTGTTTGTTCGACAGGATAATTATATTGTCATACGCGCGGCGAAATATACCAGAACAGGTGGATACATTAAGTACTTTGACGTTAAAAATCTTGAACAAATAGATGGTATATGGGTAAGTACCGAAACCCATGTGACCAAGAAAAAGGGCAAAAAAACCGTACATAAAACCATATTGAAACTAAAAAATGTTAAGTTTAACCAGAACCTGGACTACGATTTATTTACCCTTCGAAAGCTTGAAAAAGGGTTATAGATGAATTGCCCCGCCAAGTCGGGACAGGCTGGACGGGCATCTACTCTCGCTTTTCTTGGCATATCCTGTCCTGAGTATAAATGCACGGATCAATGGTCCGGCGATGCAAGCTTCAATTTCCCTTCGGGTCAGCATGCTCACCTTGCTTAAATCTGCCCCCATTGATAGACCTCATCTTTATCCGGTTCTCAGATTGGGCGCTAAATTAGGATTCATGATAAATACTTTTTAAGTCTCTCCATGGCTTCCCCCAGACGCTCAGCGGGATGCGTTAACGCGATACGGAAATAGCCCTCACCGTATTTACCGTACATCGAACCCGGGATCATCCAAACAGCAATCTCATCCAGCACTTTGAAGCACCATTCCTTTGAATTGGTAACTCCCTCAGGCAACGGCGCCCAGATGTAAAATGTACCCTTGGGGCTATCCACGTCAATACCGCACTCGCGAAGTCCGGCGATAACGACATCCCGCCGTTTTTGATACATCAAATTGCGCTGCTCCATAAAATTAGTTGTCCCGTTGAGAGCTGCGATGGCTGCCACCTGCAGCGGATAAAACATGCCACGGTCAGAATGGGATTTGATTTTGGCCATCCCGGAAATGATCTCCGCGCTACCTACCATGAATCCGGTACGCCACCCGCAGGCGTTAAAGGCCTTTGACAGAGAATTGAATTCAATGCCCACTTCTTTAGCTCCGGGAACCTGGAGAAAAGACGGGGCGCAGTAACCGTCAAAGCAAATTTCGGAATAGGGATTGTCCGAGACAACCGCCACGTCGTACTTTTGGGCCCATTTAACTAACTGGAAATAGAAATCTCCGCCGGCATGAGCCGCCGTCGGATTATTCGGGTAATTGACCCAGATCATTTGAGCCCGCTGGGCGATCTTGGGTGGGATAGCATCTAAGTCAGGTAAGAATCCGTTTTTTTTCAACAACGGCACCGGCTCGACCACGCCGCCGGCAATTTTCACACCGGCGATGTATGCCGGATAGCAGGGATCGGGCACTAAGGCGACATCTCCCACGTCCAGCAAACACGTGTGAATGTGAAACAGTCCGTCAGCGGAACCCAGGAGGGGTAAGACCTCGTTTTCGGGGTCGCACTTAACCTCGTACTGACGTTTGTACCATCCGGCGATGGCTTCTTTTAGCGGCATGGGTGAGTAAAAACTGGGGTAATGGTGATTATCAACATCATAGCAGGCATCAGAAAGAGTCTTTCGCATATACTCCGGTGGAACGACATCGGGATCCCCCAGACCAAGATTAATGACATCTTTTCCTTCCGTCTTCATTTTAGTCAAAATGAGATTCATGGCCGTTCCCAAGTAGGCCTCAAAATCATTTAAACGTTTTGCAACCTTCATTATTTACCTCCTAAATGGTTTCCTCATCATCGTAAACGTTACATATGCAACATATAAAAGTGGAAGGTCCGTCTGAGGTGTTCTTCATTCCGTGCGGCTGCATGCTTGGTATATAGATCGATGATCCCGGACCGCAAACGACCTTCTTTTTAAGTTCGTCCGTTTCGGGGTCAAATTCCCAGCACTCAAACTCACCTGATAAAATGTACATGGTTTGATGAAAGAAATGATTGTGAATCGGAATTTGTCCATTCGGCTGGATTGTAAAATACCGCAAACCGTATTCCGGATTGCCATGACCATCATCGCCGTGTTTACTTAGCCAACGGATGCTGGTGCCGATTACATCATTCATTTTTCCTTTATAAGGGAATTTGTCGATTTTAGTTTCCTCGCATTCGGTAAAATTTATAATTTCCATTCGAAGCTCCTTTTAGAATTTCTGTTACATTATTTAAAGACA
>CAZQOH010000157.1:0-5708 GCA_964594355.1 uncultured Desulfobacterales bacterium | reverse complement strand
CGACCTCGCTACGCTCGGGACTCAAACAGCTTCAATTTTTACGCTTCGCTTCGCCGAGAACGCTTAATCAAATTTCCCCAAATGATTCGCTCGAAAGCTTAGACGCTGCATACATTTTTTGAAACGGAACATTATTTTGAGAACTACTTTAATAGCCAAATTCACACTTTCTATGGAAAATGTTGCACAACTTCATTAAGCGATTAATATAACATGATAATAAAATCCGCTAAATTCGTTAAAAGTGCTGCCAAGTTATCTCAGTATCCCCCTGCTGTTTTGCCGGAAATCGCTTTTGCAGGGCGTTCCAATGTGGGAAAATCTTCACTGATAAACATTCTTGTCAACCGGAAACATCTGGTAAAAACAAGCTCAACGCCCGGGCGCACTCAGCTTATTAACTTCTTTGTAATAAATGAAACATTTTCGTTCGTGGATCTTCCAGGATACGGATATGCCAGGGTCCCAAAATCTGTAAAGAAAAATTGGGGCCCCATGATTGAGACATACTTTTCAACTAGAGAGACATTAAAGGGTGTTGTACTTATCATGGATATACGACGTATGCCCGATCAAAAAGAACTAAATCTTATAGACTGGTTTAACCATATTAATATTTATAGCATTCTGATACTGACAAAGGCTGATAAACTCTCTAAAACAAAACAGATAAATCAGCATCTTTCCATTGCAAAAGCCCTTTCTGTTGATAAAAAAGAATTGATCCTTTTTTCTACTAAATCAAGGCAGGGAAAAGATGCGGTTTGGTATGCCATTAAAAAATTGTTATAATTTGGCCTGTTAAAGTAAAGTGGTGTTAAAATGCTTCACAATCGCCCTGCTTTCATAAGGCTAAAATTTTACAATTAGGATATAACATGGAAAATACAAATAGATTTGTCGGCTTTAAATCCGGGTTTGTTGCCATTACAGGTGCTCCCAATGCTGGAAAATCGACTCTTTTAAACAGGATGCTGGGCGGAAAAATTTCCATTACTTCTAAAAAGCCACAGACAACTCGTAATCGAATCCTCGGTATTGTGCATAGACCGTCCTCACAACTTGTTTTCATCGATTTGCCGGGTGTCCATAAAGCCAAAGATCCATTCAATGTCAGAATCGTAGATTTAGCCCTTTCATCCATTGGTGATGCGGACCTAATCCTTGTTATTGCGGACGTGGCAAATCCAGACCCAAATTCTGAAAATTTCATAGCAAAGAAACTTAAAGAACAGAAAAAACCGATTATTCTTGCCCTTAATAAGATAGATCTCATCAAAAAATCTGCACTACCTGCTGTAATGGACAAATGGGCAAAGACCTATTCCTTTGATGCTGTTATTCCGCTTTCCGCTAAACATGGAACCCAGATTGAAGAACTCCTCGAAACAATGGAGGCTCTATTGCCAAAAGGCCCACCATTCTTTCCTGAAGATGCCCTCACCGATTTACCGGAACGCTTTATTGCCGCTGAAATGATTAGAGAAAAGGTTTTCCGTTTAACAGGGCAGGAAATACCGTATTCTACCGCCGTTACAGTGGATTCACTTTCTGAAGAGAAAAAGGGCGCCCTTGTGAAAATTCATGCAACCATTCACCTTGAGCGTAACTCTCAGAAAGGTATTATAATCGGAAAAAACGGGAGTATGCTGAAAAAAATCGGCGAAGACGCGAGAAAAGAAATAGAAAAAATGGTCGGTAGCAAAGTGTTTCTAAAGTTATTTGTGCGGGTGCAAAAAAAATGGAGCAAAGACACAAAAGCTCTAAGAAGATTTGGTTACTAAGGCAAATAAATCATATGGAACCATTTGCATATAATTTGGATGAGGCGGATATAAAGAGGGAGAGACGGAAAGCTAGAGAGCTGAAGGCATCCCAGTGGTGGAAACGGCGCCTATCAAAGGGGGTTTGCTATTACTGCGGGGATCCAACCCCTCCGAAAGAACTCACCATGGATCATATTGTTCCCATAACCCGCGGCGGCAAAAGCATAAAAGGTAATGTAGTTACTGCTTGTAAGGAGTGTAATAACAAAAAGAAGTACCTTCTTCCCATGGAATGGGGAGAATATTTGAGCAAACTTAAAAAAACTCAAAAATAAGATCGTTTTAAGTATAACTTATTAATTTTATAACCTTTGCGGCTTTGTGTCTTGTTGGCAAAATATTAATATTTATTTCAGATGGCGTAAAACATAAGCCAGTATCCCACCGTGTCTATAGTAGTCCAGCTCTACAGAAGAATCGATTCGAGCAATAACCTTAAATTCAACTTTTTTACCGTCTTTCCGTTGAGCGCAAACGGATAGTTTCTCACCAGGTTCAAATTCCTTTTCTATACCCGTTATATCAAAAAGCTCGGTGCCTTTTAATTTCAGGGTTTCATGGTTTTCCCCCTGTTTAAACTGTAGAGGCAGAACCCCCATGCATACAAGATTGCTCCGGTGTATACGCTCAAAACTTTCAGCGATTACTGCTTTAATTCCTAATAAAGTGGTTCCTTTGGCCGCCCAGTCGCGTGAACTGCCTGTACCATATTCTCTCCCCGCTATAACAAGCAAAGGCGTTTCTTTTTTTTGATATAACATGGCAGCATCATATATGGTCATTTTTTTACCGCCCGGAAAAAAAGATGTCCATCCACCATTAGTGCCCGGAACAATTTGATTTTTTAGGCGAATGTTGCCGAACGTGCCGCGTATCATAACCTCATGATTTCCCCGGCGTGACCCAAAGGAATTAAATTCTGAAAACTTTACTCCTTGATTAATAAGATATGTACCGGCCGGACTGTCTATCGGGATTGCACCCGCAGGTGAAATGTGGTCTGTTGTCACCGCATGTCCCAGAAGCACCAGAATTCTGGCTCCTTTTATATCTTGAAGCTTTGGAACAGCATGAGTGATCTTTTTAAAAAAAAGCGGCTCTTTTATATATGTTGATTTTGGATCCCAATTGTAAAGATCGCCTTCGGGTGCAGGGAGTGATTTCCAGCGATTTGATCCTTCAAACACGGTTGCATACTCATTATGATATGTTTTCGGATTGACAAAGTTTTTAATGGTTTCTCTGATTTCTTTAGTGTCGGGCCAGATGTCTTGAAGATAAACAGGTTTTCCGTCGGAATCGAATCCAAGGGATTCCGTTTTAAAATCGATGTCTAACTTTCCGGCAATGGCATAGGCCACTACAAGGGGAGGGGAAGCAAGAAAATTTGCACGGATAAGCGGATTGATTCTACCTTCAAAGTTGCGGTTTCCGCTTAAAACAGCAGCGACTAAAAGTTCATGATCTTTGATTTCATCAGCTATAGTATCAGGTAACGGCCCGCTGTTACCGATACATGTCGTGCAACCGTATGCCACAAGATAGAATCCCAGTTCTTCTAAAAAGGAGAGAAGCCCCGAAGCCTTAAGATAGTTGATGACAACTTTTGATCCGGGTGCTAAACTGGTTTTAACCCACGGCTTTACAACGAGCCCATGTTTCACAGCCCTTTTGGCCAAAAGCCCGGCGCCGATTAAAGCAGATGGATTAGATGTATTCGTACAGCTCGTGATGGCGGCAATGACAACGGATCCATGGCAAAGGTTTATTTTTTTCTTTTCTAATTCATCAAAACGCTTTCCGGTTTCACACGCTTTTCCAAAAACATCTTCGAAATACTGTTTCATTTGAAAAACAGGAACACGTTCCTGGGGGCGACTTGGTCCTGCCAGACATGGCTGTATAGTGTTCATGTCAAGATGTAAGGTTTCGGTGAAGCCCGGAGTCGGTGTTCCGTCTGATTTAAAAAGACCCTGTTCTTTGCAGTAGTTTTCTATAAAATCAATAGTATTTTCTGCTCGACCGGTTAAGCGTAAATATGCTGTTGTCTTTTCATCAACAGGAAAGAATCCCGCTGTAGCCCCGTACTCAGGAGCCATATTGGCGATAGTTGCCCGGTCCTCTATGTTTAAAGTTTTGATGCCGGGACCATAAAATTCAACAAATTTTCCTACTACACCTTTTTTTCGCAACAACTCGGTGATAGTCAAAACAAGATCCATAGCCGTAGTCCCGTCAGGAATTCTTCCCGTCAATTTAAAACCCACAACCTGAGGCATAAGCAAATAATAAGGCCTGCCTAACATCACTGCTTCGGCTTCAATTCCTCCGACACCCCAACCGAGAACACCGATTCCATTGACCATAGTCGTATGTGAGTCAAGACCAACAAGTGTGTCCGGAAAGGCTGTTTTTTTTCCATAAATTTCTTTTATAAATACGACCCTTGCCAGATATTCTATATTGACTTGATGACAAATTCCCGTTGCAGGCGGGACAATTTGAAAATTTGCGAAATTTTTCTGTCCCCATTTTAAAAAGGCATAGCGTTCAGAATTTCGCTGAAATTCCTTTTCAACATTTTCTTTAAAAGATGTTTTGGAACCGAAAGAGTCAACCTGAACTGAATGATCAACAACAAGTTCAGCAGGGATAATTGGATTGATTCTCATGGGGTCGCCATATAAGCGTTTTGCAGCTTCGCGCATGGCAGCCATATCCAGGACAGCCGGGACGCCGGTAAAATCCTGAAGCAGTATTCGGGCAGGCATAAAGGGTACTTCGTTTGTACCCGCGGAGTTAGAGTTCCACCGTATCATATTTTCAATATCAGTGGACGATACAATTTTTCCGTCTTCATTTCTAAGGAGATTTTCAAGAAGGATCTTTATGCTAAAAGGTAATCGGTCAATATCTTTAAAACCTGCATCTGAAAGTTTATTTATGTTAAAATATGTTACAGGTCCTTCTTGTGTCATCAGGGTCGATCTGATATCAAAACTGTCTTTACAAATATCCATACTCCCTCTTCATGATGGGCTGAGACCTCTTTATATTTTTATATTTAACGGGGGTTATTCCTGTCTAATAAAAAAATACACAATAATCCTTAATCTTAAAGTTAAAGTTAAATCTTCTTCGACAGTGCTTGAACAAGTGAAGAAAAAATTCATTTTTGGTATCAATTTAGCCTTCCGAAAGTAATTAGAACTAGCGGTAGTGTCAAGAATTTTGTGTAAATGTCTGCGTCCCGCTTTTGTTATCTTTTCTTTACACCCACTTATAGCGGTTTTTAAAAATATGTTTCAATTGATTAGCAAAATATTTCATTCAAACAAATTTATTCAGCTTGACTCTCAATCCAATTTTTGCCATACTTATGCATCAAATTTTAAAATCAAACTCCTATCTTCCAGAGTCTATAAAAATTGAGCCTTTTAATATAAATCTTGAAAGAATTTTGTTTCTGAAGGCTGGCTATTAAAATAATTTCATTAAAATTGATAAACCAGTTCATCAAGACAAAGGATGACCCCAATCGAGATATTAAAACAGTCACCCCTCTTCAATTCCTTAGAATATGCTGACCTTGAAGACCTTGTCTCTTCCATGCGCGTGCAGTCCTTGAAACAGGGGCAGCCTCTTTTCCATAAAGGTGATGAAGGTACCGCCCTATATATAGTAAAAAAAGGTGCTATTAAAATTGTACTTCCATCAAAAATTGGCGATGAGATAATCGTTACCATTTTTTCAGTAAACGATTTCTTTGGCGAAATGGCATTACTAGACGGAGAACCAAGATCCGCAAACGCAGTAGCAATAGAACCCACTGAAGTCTTTGTACTAAATAGAAACGATTTTTTATCATTTCTTAAGTCAAAT
>CAZQOH010000156.1:0-5722 GCA_964594355.1 uncultured Desulfobacterales bacterium | reverse complement strand
CAACAATTGCATGCAAAAAGGATACAACCCCCAGATAAGACGACTGTACATTTATATTTTGTAGACAAGAAAAATACCTTTTTAATGGCAGAAGAAAGAACACTTTTTCACCCTGATGATCCTGTTGAATTCGGAAGCACCATAATCGAAGCTCTTATTAAAGGACCACAAAAAGAGCTTATGCGTACAATTCCAGCCAACACAAAACTCAGGGCGTTTTTTGTAACACAGAATGGAACAGCATATGTTGATTTAACCGAAAATGTTACAACTGGGCATCCCGGTGGGAGTAAATCAGAAATAATAACTATATACTCAATTGCTAATTCATTGATATTAAATATTGAAGAAATCAATACTGTAAAAATCCTCATAAATGGACGTGAAGCAGATACCCTAGCAGGTCATATTGATTTAAGTTTTCCCTTTAAAGCAAATATGCTATTGGTGCGATGAATAAAAAGAGTAAAATTAACAATATACGCAATATCGGCATAATAGCACATATTGATGCCGGTAAAACAACAGTAACCGAGCGTATACTCTACTATACCGGCCGTTCTTATAAAATTGGCGAGGTTCATAACGGTGAAGCTGTAATGGACTGGATGCCCGATGAACAGGAACGCGGCATTACGATTACATCAGCTGTTACCACCTGTCACTGGAAAAATAATGAGATACATATCATTGATACTCCCGGGCATGTCGATTTTACAATCGAAGTTGAGCGCTCTTTGAGAGTGCTGGATGGTGCTATAGGAATCTTTTGTGCGGTCGGAGGTGTGGAACCCCAGTCGGAAACGGTATGGCGCCAAGCTGACAAATACTTTGTTCCAAAGATTGCCTTTATCAATAAACTGGATAGAGTGGGGGCCAATTTTTTTTCTACTATTGAAATGATGAAAAAGAGGTTAAATGCAAACCCTCTTATTTTGCAGCTGCCTGTTGGATTTGAAGAAGACTTTACCAGTGTCATAGATCTAATTGATATGAAAGAAATATTTTGGGATTACGATACCCTGGGTGCAACTTACACATACGGGAACATATCCAAAGAATATCTTGAAACTGCGAATGAATATCGTGAAAAACTTATTGAATCAATAGCCGAAGTTAATGATGAAATTATGGAAGCCTATTTATCTGATACACCTGGGACTTCAATTCCTAAGGAAAAACTCTTAGATGCAATACGCAAGGCAACTATTGAGCTAAGACTTGTCCCTGTATTATGCGGAAGTGCTTTAAAAAATAAGGGAATTCAGCCTCTCATTGACGCAATAGTCAGATTCCTTCCAAGCCCAGCCGATATTCCCCCAATTAAGGGAACGCATCCTGACTCCGGTGAAATCATAGAATGTGCAGCCAAAGATACAAACCCGCTCGCCGCACTCATATTCAAGGTATCCATGATGGAAGGTAGAAAACTCTCCTTTGTTAGAATCTATAGCGGAAGTTTGAAGGCAGGAGGGAATGTATACAATCCTTCTCGAAATAAAACGGAAAAACTCTCCCGAATATTAAGAATGCATGCCAATAAGAAAGAACGGGTTGACAGAGCGGGCGCAGGAAATATTGTAGGAATTGTTGGATTAAAGGATTCTTCAACCGGAGAAACTCTCTGTAATATTGACTATCCTGTTTTACTGGAAAAAATGGAGTTTTATGAGCCTGTTATTTCTGTTGCCGTAGAATCTAAGACCCACGCAGATCAGGAAAAGCTTGACCAGGTCATTGAAAAATTTATAGCTGAGGATCCAACCCTGAGATGTAAAAAAGATAAGGATACAGGTCAGACAATTTTATCCGGTATGGGAGAGCTTCACCTCGAGGTGATAATTAGCCGCATGCAGCGTGAATTTAAGACCAGCGTCAATGTCGGCAAGCCCCAGGTTGTTTATAGAGAAACCATTGAGCAGAAAGCTGAAGCTTCGGTATCATTTGACAAAGAGATCGCAGGGCAGCGCCACTTTGGAGAAGTAAGTTTAAGACTAAAGCCCTTGTCCAGGGGTACCGGCAATAGATTCAAATCAGAAATTACGGACATTACAATACCGGGAATCTTTACACCTGCTATAGAAAAAGGGGTAAGGGAATCTTTAGAGAGCGGCGCATTGATGGGCTATCCGGTGGTTGACGTAGAGGCTATTCTAACAGGAGGATCATACAAGGAATCACTAGGGTCAGATTTGGCATACACTGTAAGTGCATCCATGGCATGCAAAGAAGCACTTCTAAATGGAAAATCCTTTCTTCTTGATCCGATTATGGACGTGGAAGTATATGTACCGGAGTTGTTCACGGGAGATGTAATCGGGGATCTTAATTCACGCAACGGAAAAATCGAATCTATTAAGCCTAAATTGACGATACAGGTGATAAAGGCTATTGTTCCCCTGGCGCAAATGTTCGGTTACTCAACTTCCTTGCGATCTGCCACACAGGGGAGAGGGACATTTAGTATGCAGTTCTCCCATTTTGACCGACTTTAACCTCCTTTCCTGCTCCTTTCCATTTTTTTTCTAATTCCCTTTATCATCTCCTTTATTTTCCGCTTTTTTTCCGAATCCTTGGCACTTTTTAAAGCTCTTTCCAGGTGGATCACAGCATTTTTTAATTCTCCCCTTTTTTTGTAATAGATGCCAAGAAGATAGTGAATTTCCGTCTTTTTGCCCTGACTGTTATAAGCCTTAGCAAGGAAATAATAAGCTTGCGTGTAATTAGGATATTTTCTTATGAGTTCCTCAAATGAAGATGCAGCTTCATTAAATTTTTCAAGTTCCATTTGTGTGCGTCCAAGAAAAAAAAGTCCTCCTGGATCATCCGGTGCAAGACTTACGGCAGCTTCCAGACTATTTAATGCATCCTGGTATTTGCCGGCAAGAAAATAGATTCTACCCAGGTCTATTAAAATATTAGGATCAAATGCCTTTTTTTCTAATGCATTTTTTAAATAAATAACCGCTTCTTCGTAATTGCCGGTTCTTGCCAAAATCAACCCGTAACCATAATAGGACATAGGATTTACCGGACGATTACTAATCTTTGTCTCAAGCTTTTTTAAAGTTAAGCTTTCATCGCCATACATTGCAAAAAGCTTAGTATGTGCAAGCTGGAAATCATAGGGATTAATCTTTCCAAGTGCAATTGGATTGTTTTCAAGCCATGTACCAATATAAGCAATACGATCATCTACTGCAGGATGGGTTCGTAAATAAGTGGGAATCTGATTTGAATCGAACCATTGTTTACTGCGAATTTTTTTAAGAACCGTAAGCAGACCTTCGGCGCCATATCCCGCTTTTTTAAGATATTCCAACCCTATCTGATCCGCTTGCATCTCTTCCTCGCGACTGTATGCGAGTGCAACAGATTGACCTGCCGCCATAGACCCAAGTATTAAAGTGTTTCCTGCCGCTGCCGCCCCTCCCGAACCGAGAAATATACCGGCTGCAATACCGGCCATCGTAGCGATACCGATTTTCTTTGATCTTTCAATTTTTTTAGAAATATGGCGACATACTACATGAGCTATTTCATGGGAAATTATTCCAGCCAGCTCCTCTTCACTTTCCATTGCCTCAAACAACCCGCTGTTAATAAATATATGACCTGCCGGACTTGCAAAAGCATTGAAAGTATCTTCCTTAATAACATAAAAACGATAAGAAAAGAGCTGGGGCGGCATAATAGAGATAACCTTTTTACCTATTCTATTCACATAGTTGACAATAAAGTAATCGTCAATTAGCTTGATATGCCTTAACACTACCTTCATGAACTCAATTGACATTTCTTCTTCCTGTTTGACTGTGATGGGATAAGCTTCCTTTGAGAAAGGCATCCCAGCTATCAAAATGAAGGCAACACATATTATAAGAAATATTTTATTAGAATTCATGGATTCCGATTCTTATATTCTTTTCAATAGTCAAGTTTTATGATAGGCTTTTTATTATGGCACAAATTCTATGTATAGCCAATCAAAAAGGCGGTGTAGGTAAAACAACTACGGCAATTAACCTGTCGGCGGCATTGGCTGTTTCCGAGAAAAGGACACTTCTTGTGGATTGTGATCCCCAGGCAAATGCCACTACCGGGATTGGGCTCAATAAGGCTACTATTGTCAAGAACTTATATCACGGCATGATAGGGGAAGTTGCTGCAAATAACATTATTATAGATAGCGATATAGAAACACTTAAAGTCATTCCTTCTTGCGTGGACCTTATCGGATTTGAAGTGGAGATGATCTCGAATTTTAAACGCGAAAAGATATTAAAAAATCTTCTTGAGGAAATTAAATCCTCATTTGAATATATTATAATAGACTGCCCTCCTTCCTTGAGCCTTTTAACTATTAACGCTATGACGGCAGCCGATTCTCTGTTGATTCCGCTTCAATGTGAATTTTATGCTTTAGAAGGACTTAGCCAGCTTTTAGAAACCTTCAAACGCATCAAATACAGCCTAAATCCCAATCTTACAATTGCCGGTATACTCCTTACCATGTTTGATAAAAGAACAAATCTATCATACCAGGTTGCTGAAAATACAGAAAAGTATTTCAAAGATCTTGTATTCAAGACCGTTGTTCCCAGAAATGTACGTCTTAGCGAAGCGCCAAGTTTTGGAAAGCCTATATTACTTTATGATGCTACTTCTTCAGGGGCAAAAAGTTATTTTGCTCTGGCTTTGGAAATAATGAATAACAAATAACTTCTCATTTCAGAACGGCAGGTGAACAATGCAAAAAGGAAAATTTGAAAATCCATCAAAACCAAATCCAAAAAAACAAAGGAAAATAGTTCTTGGAAAAGGTCTTGATGCACTTATCCCGGATATTGGAGCTATTACGAGCAAGCCGGAAGACTATTTCCAGTGCGATATATCACTTATCCATCCAAATCGATATCAACCTCGACGCCGGTTTTCTGAAGATGAGATGATGGAACTGAGCAGATCAATCAGAGAACAGGGAATCATCCAGCCCTTGTTGCTCAGAAAGGACGATAACGGTTATGAACTTATAGCCGGTGAGAGACGACTCCGGGCTGCAAAATTAGCCGGACTGAGTCAGGTTCCCGTCATAATCAAAGATATTTCTGATGAAAAAGTTATTGAGATGTCTATTGTCGAAAACATACAACGTGAAAATTTAAATCCCATGGAAGAGGCCGTGACCTATCAGCGCCTTATTTCCGAATTCAATTTTACTCAGGAACAAATTGCTGAACGTGTTGGAAAAAGTAGACCGGCGGTAGCAAATTTTTTAAGACTTCCTCAACTGCCTGAAAATATTAAAGCCGGCATAATGGACGGCACCTTAAGTATGGGACATGCAAAGGCTTTGCTTGGAGCAGCTACATCATCCCTGCAGAATGAAGCATGGCGGGCTATTGTTTCAAAGGGGTTATCGGTCAGGGAAACAGAAACCCTTATAAAACGTTTAAAGGAGGGAAAGAAAAAGCCTAAAAAACCTGAACCGAGCTCAGATGAAATATATCTTTCAGACCTTGCGGATAAGCTATCACGACAACTCGGCACAAAGGTTAAAATCAAACGACGCGGAAAAAAAGGAAAATTGGAAATAGAATTTTACAATAACGATGACCTGGATCGCCTGTTACAGCTTCTGCAATTGAAAATTGAATATTGACTATTTAGCGTCTGAGCTTCCGAGCTAATCAATTTGGGGACATTTGATTAAGCGTTCTTG
>CAZQOH010000155.1:0-5737 GCA_964594355.1 uncultured Desulfobacterales bacterium | reverse complement strand
TAAATCAATCTGTAAGCCGTTTCGCACCAATTCAGGGGTGCGAAACTTGAGTTATAAGATCCTTTAATATAATCATACGATTTTGAAACTAAACTGAAAATTGATTAAGAAACTCCCGAACCTTGATATTTAAGAATGATTATGAAGAAAAATAGAAATGTCCCTTCTCTTTTTCATTATACCGCTCAAGCTGGATTATATGGAATTATCGGTAAGAAATCTTTATGGTTCACAGATATATTTTACCTTAATGATGCTGCCGAATTTGAATATACTTTTAGATTGGTACGAGACGAATTGGAAAAAAAATTTAATGTGACCGGTTTAAGGAACCAAATTGATAGTTTTATATTCCAATTTATGAAAGACGCTTCTGATCATGAAGATTTTTTTGGGTTTGCAAAATGTTGTGTGTTTTCTTTTTCTACAAAATCGGATGATTTGAGTCAGTGGAGGGCATATAGTGATGATGGAGGTGGGTATTGTATTGAATTTGATTCTAATAAAATCGCAGAAATTGCTGACAAAAAGAATTTGATAAAAGCAGAATGTCTATACGATGAAAAAAAACAAAGAGAGGAGATTAAAAATAAAATAGATGAAACATATGCTGCCTGCAAAGAAAATGAAATTATTGAGTTAATTAAAACTGTGTATCAGGCAATAGGTTTAACTAAGTTAAAAAAGGGGGAAAAAGCAAAATTAAAAGAGGTCCGAGACAGTTTTAACAGGGAATTATTATTATTGGCTCAAAGATATAAGCATGAAAAATTTAAAGAAGAGGCGGAGGTGCGTTTGGTTGACTTTTCTTTAAAATCAGAAGAGATGCCGTTTAAATTTCGACCGGGCAAAACAATGCTTATTCCCTATAAAGAGATTGAAATTGCTGAAAGCAGCGAAATAATGCCAATAAAACGTATTATTATCGGGCCAACAAATCATCCAAAGCTATCTAAAATAGCAGTTGAAGATTTTCTGATGGCTAATTCTATTGATTGTAAAGTTACATTATCTAAGATCCCTTATCGTGCTAAACTGTAAAGCAAAATTGGTACAACTTAGACGAAGTAGACTGAAAGTTACCCCTAAAAAATTGATAGAGGCATACCAATGATTGAGATACTTCCAAACGAGAATTTTTGGAGGGGAAGCTACAATGTACCATCAGTTGTGGATCAAAAAGTATATTTTTATATCCACAATGAAATATTTGTGGAAGAGTGGGGGCAATACATTGATAAAAAAAAAGCGGATTCTAATTTTCTTAAATCAAAATGGCTGATGGCGAAATCTAATTCAACATGGGAAGAAAAATTTAACTCTCTTTCTAATTCAGAAAAGATAAAGGCAGGTTTGGAAGCTAAAAAGGCTTCTGATTTTAGGAGGAGCAAGAAAGGCAGACGATTCCAAAGATTGGTGGAGGAGTTTGATAGAGTCCGAAATCTAATTACTTGTTATAATGATAAATTCTATACCTATACAATACAAACTTCGTTTGCGGATGTTATTGCAGTTTACATGCTTGAGGGAAATGACATAACTAATATTCTGAATTCCCTCTATCTCACGCTAAACAAACGAACTCGAATTTTTATAAGAGAGAACTTATTTAGAGATTTTGAACAAACTGATGAAATAGAATAAACTGACTGCACTGAGCACTAAAAGATTATTATCATGCCAGTGACAAGCGGTACGCCCTTAAATAAGTAAATAGCTAAAGGTAAGAATAAAGGGCCAGCACCCATGTTTTACAAAATGATGAATATTATTTGAATTCCCCGATAAATTTGTGTCATGAAATCAGAGTACTATGGCAAGAAGTGTGGGATCTCAGCTATGGAATTTTGTAGAAACAAAAGATCTGGAATGTATTTCATATACATAGAAGATAGACCTGACGAAAAACTTCTGCTAGTTACTCCGTTAACCGATATCAATGCTCTCGACCCATCGCTTTTTGACTCACCTTCTGAAAAAGATATTGATGAGCTTCTGTCTTGTGAGCTGCTTAACAAAGAACAGATTAGACGATACAAAGAGTTTATAGAAAAGGATTCTATTAAGATTTTCAAACAAGAAATGAAAAATGAAGAGGATTTGCTTGAAGCGCTGGGAAGAGCAAAAATAAAAATGTGTGACAGGCAATGGGATTATGTAATGGAAAAATTAGAAGGTTTTCTGCCTGATTCAAGGGAAAAGACCTGACGGAAAAAGACTAATGGAAAAGGTTAGTTTGGGTTGTCTTTGTCATCAGATTAACTCTGATACAAAAAGCCAAAGCTTCTTGTATAGGGTACTGCCATTAAGCATAAAAAATAAAAGCTCCAAAATATGTTGATGTTGTTTAGAAATCATCAATTTTCAGAAATGCATAATTCAGGCAAGTTATGTGCACCATGAAAATGAGTTTTTAGTGCCAATTTGTAATTTTACAGAAAAGGGGGTCGATATGAAAAAGAATATACTAATCGGCTGTTTCTTTTTGGTCGTAGGGTTATTATTTTTGGTTAGAAATGCAGTTGCCGAGCGGGCCATCAAGGTCACAAGTATTCTGGACGGCAGGGCTTTGCACAAAGCGTTTTCAACTGGTGACAACCACGCCTTAGTCATCGGTATTAACAATTACAAATATCACCCGAATTTAAAAACCGCCATAAAAGATGCCAAAGCGGTGGCAAGACTGCTCGAAGATAAATATTTTTTCAGCAAGAATAAAATTGTATTTTTAAAGAACACCGAAGCAACAAAGGCAAATATCCTTAAGGCATTCCGTGACCTGGTAGCCCAGAATGTGAAAAAAGGAGACAATGTCTTCATTTATTATGCTGGCCATGGCTGGTTTGATGACATTCTGGAAACGGGCTACTGGGTTACTTCCGAGGCTACAAAAGATTCTGCCACTTTCCTTGAAAATAACATTATCTATAAGTACATCACTGCCCTGGACAAAAAGGGAGTACAGCACGTACTTATGGTGTCCGACTCATGTTTCGCAGGAAGCTTTGTTAAAGAGCACAGAGCCATTGAAACAGAAATTGACGATCGGTACTTTCGGGAGAAATATAAAAAGCCATCTCGAAATATTTTAACCTCCGGCGGTATGGAGCCTGTGGCAGACGGCGGCAGAGACGGGCATAGCGTTTTTGCTTACTACTTCCTAAAAACTCTGCAGGACAATACCCGACCATTTCTTTCTGCAAAGCAGCTGGGTGTTGCAGTAGAACAATTAGTGTGTCGTAATTCCGATCAGACACCTATAAGCAGGTTCATCCATGGTGCAGGAGACGAAGGCGGGCAGTTTTTCTTCATTAACAGCAAGTCCTATGAAAGCGGACAAGTGACAGAGTCGGTTCTATCTGAAGACGTGTTTTTGCCTAAAGAGGGTGAAACGTCATTTGACGATATCCTAAAGGCTTCAGAAACAAAACGGAAGGCAGTGGAGAAATGGGAAAAGTGGCAGCAGTCCAGGGAAGGGGATTACCAGAAAGTTAAGCAGATTGATAAGGATACATACCTATCCCCAAAGCAAAAAGCTATTGCCTGGCAGCGTTTCCTTGCAGCTGCTTCCCAAGACAATCCATACAGCCGACAGGACGATGAAATGCGTTCCTACTCTCGATCACGCGTGTCACACTGGGAGAATGTAAAGCCTACTAAAAAGATAGAACCTTCGTCCTCAACAAGTTTTACCGACTCGGAATCCAAAATAACTGGCAGCGATGGCACCGTAATCGCGTATGCCACAGGTGTTGTGTATGATAAAAAGACGGGTCTTGAATGGGTTGCAGGGCCAGATAGAAATACAACGTGGAATGAAGCCAGAAGATGGGTTGAAAGTCTTAACGTTACTGGCAGTGGGTGGCGGATGCCTACAAGAGCAGAATTGAAAACTCTATATAAAAAAGGGGCTGGATCCCGTAACATAACCCCGCTATTGAAGATGACTGGGTGGTTTGTATGGTCTGATGAAACAAAAGGTTCGTCGTCGGCTTGGGCCTTCGCCTTCACCTTCGGCCACGAGCTCTGGGACGCCCGGGACTACTCCGGCCCCACACGGGGTTTTGCGGTGCGTTTGAAACGCAAAACCGTATCCCGCGATGACAAAAAGATTACAAACAGCCTCGGAATGGAATTTGTATATATACCACCGGGAACATTTATGATGGGAAGCCCTTCAGGTGAAAAAGGCAGGCTAAAAGATGAAAAGCAGCACAGGGTAACCTTGACTAAGGGATTTTACATGCAGACCACGGAGGTGACCCAGGGGCAATGGAGAGCTGTCATGGGTAGCAATCCATCTCACTTTAAGAGTTGCGGCGATGACTGTCCGATAGAGAAGGTTTCATGGAATGATGTGCAAAAGTTCATTCAGAAGCTTAACCAGCGAGAAGACAGCGGTGCTTATAGGTTGCCGACAGAGGCCGAATGGGAATATACGTGCCGGGCAGGGAGCACAACTGCCTTTGCTAATGGAGGAATATCAGAACTACATTGCGGTTACGATTCAAACCTGAGTGCGATGGGGTGGTATTGCGGCAATTCAAATAAAAAGACACATTCAGTTGCCAGAAAGAATCCCAATACCTGGGGGTTGTACGACATGCACGGCAATGTCTTTGAGTGGTGCCAAGATTGGTATGGAAATTATCCTTCAAGTTCAGTAACTGATCCTACCGGCCCATCGGGCGGCTTGAACCGAGTGATGCGCGGCGGCAGTTGGAACGGCGGCGCCATGTACTGCCATTCAGCGAATCGGCTCGACGCCAATCCCGGCAACAGGATCTACTACGTGGGCTTCCGCCTTCTAAGGAATCCTTAGTTTTTGGTTTTTCACCTTTTTACCTTTTGGAACGAGGTTTGGTCGTTTGAAACGATTAAAGCGTTTTAAAAAGAGTGAACTGTCCGGGGAATACTTCTGGTATATGATAGGAAGGAAACTCCTGGATACGGGCTTAAGGGGGTTATCAGAACCGCTGTAATCACATTAAATCATCTTTGGATAGTGCCGTGTTTGTAATACTAACAATATTTGGACTTGCTAAATTTTTAAAGATATATCAACTTGTCTTTTAATGTGATATTAAGAATTTATTCGGCATAATCATTATTATGCCCAAAATCAGAAAGACAGCGATTATGATCGGTTCTTGGAATATTCAGAGGTTGCAAAAGCCAAAGCAGTTTTTCGCTTTCGCAAGATCATATCTCGAAGCGAGTTCTATTCTTTGCAGGAAATTTGAAGGCGATGATGATATTCTTTCATACCCTCAAGCCTCTGTCATATTATTCCTCGCATATCACGCCACGGAGCTGTTTTTGAAAGGGGCGATTCTTTCTCATTCCCATAACGAAAGACTCCATCATAATATAGACCAACTGAAGGAGACCTATGAAAAGCTTTACTCTGGCCCGGAATTTTATTGGAATCCGCCCTTTCGGACAGAGTATTTAGGTTTCTCTCCAGAGGACATTGAACCACCAAAGAAAGACACTGAGCCATTGGATCAAGTATATCGGTATCCTACTGATATAAAGCGGGACGAATGGCGGGATGTTTATGCATTCGATCCCGAGTCATTCCAAGATGTTCTCAATTCAATCTCGAGTGACTTCGACAGACTTGAACCCTTATACCCAGATAGAACGAAATGAGACCGACTCAGAATTCTTCATCATTACTTATCACTGCTGTCCCAACGTTAACTTTTCAATTAGATCTAACATATTGAAAAAC
>CAZQOH010000154.1:0-5771 GCA_964594355.1 uncultured Desulfobacterales bacterium | reverse complement strand
ATACGTTTATAAATCTCCTATAATAATCTCTTTTAAATTGGGATTAATCTTTTTAGTTCATGAATTGTATATATTGTACTTTTTGTGATAAAATTAAACCACACCTTTTGGTTTTGGCTTGTCCAGGTTAGGGGATAAATAATGAAATGTCCGAAATGCCAATTTGAGAACCCGGAACAAATGAAATTTTGCGGGGAATGTGGGACAAAATTAGAAAAGATTTGCCCTAAATGTAATTTCTCGAATCCACTTGACTTTAAATTTTGTGGCGAGTGTGGTCAAGATTTGAGAAAGCCTCAAAAATATTCCTCCACAGATGAGACCAAATCCATACCTTACCTAGAAAAACCCTTAGCAGATGAAATTCCCGGAATCCCTGGCCCGGTTGATGGCGAACGAAAATATGTGACAGCCCTTTTTTCAGACATATCCGGGTATACTGCCATGTCTGAAAGCCTCGATCCTGAAGAGGTTAAAGAGATTACCGGCCGAATCTTCGGTGAAATTTCAAATATCGTTAACGAATATGACGGGTTCATAGAGAAGTTTATTGGTGATGCGGTTATGGCCCTTTTTGGTGTTCCAAAAGCGCATGAAGATGATCCCATTAGGGCAATCAAAGCGGCAATTGAAATACATGATCTCGTCCGGGCCATGAGCCCCGAGCTGCAGGAAAAGATCGGGAGACCCCTTTCCATGCATTCTGGTATCAATACCGGTCTTGTAGTCACCGGTGAGGTAGATCTGGAAAAAGGAACACACGGAGTAGCAGGAGACACTATCAATGTAGCTGCAAGACTGAGCAGCATGGCCGAAACAGATACCGTTGTTATTGGCCCGGATACCTATCGCCATACGAAAGGGTTTTTTAATTTTGAAGAATTAAAACCTACCAGGGTAAAAGGAAAGGCAGAACCAATTCAGGTATATAAACTGCTATCTGTAAAAAAAAGACCGAGCACAACCCTCCATCGTCATGGCTTGAGAGCTGATCTGATTGGGCGGGAAGTAGAGCTATCCCAACTTCGAGAAGCGGTTGAAAAGCTAAAATATGGAAAGGGATCAATTTTCTTTATCAATGGCGATACGGGAACAGGAAAAACACGGCTCGTTGAGGAATTAAAAGTAACTTTAGATCTTGAGGAGATTCAATGGCTCGAGGGACAGGCCTATGCTTATTCTCAAAACACACCATACTTTCCTTTGATTGACTTGATTAACCGTGTATTGGAAATAAAAGAGGGTGATACGCAGGAAAAAGTTAAAGAGAAAGTTGAGACAGGTCTGGAGCATCTAATTGATAAAAGAAAAGATATTATTCCTTATGTTGGGAGTCTATATTATATTAATTACCCTGAAATCGAAGAGGTAAGCCCTGAGTTCTGGAAATCGGGTCTTCAGGAGGCAATCCGGACAATTCTTTCGGAGATAACACAAAGAGCGCCAACTATTATCTGTTTGGAAGATATTCACTGGGCCGATCCATCCTTTATGGATCTCCTTCGTTTCCTCCTGTCAGAATTCAGATATGCGGCCATATTTCTCTGCATTTACAGGCCCCCTTTTAGTCTCTTTACCGGTCATCAACAAAGCAGCTTAAGTATGCCATACCAGGAGATCCATCTTCAGGACCTCTCACCTTCAGAAGCTCAAGTTATGCTGGAATCCCTTCTTAGAAGCAAAAACATACCGCAGGAGGTGTGGGAATTCGTCCGGGAGAATGTGGGGGGCAATCCCTTTTATATGGAAGAAGTCATCAATGCCTTTATCGAATCTGAGACCTTAAAAACTGATAATGGGGTCTGGGTCCTGAGCAAACCTATTTCTGAGTCGGATGTACCCACTACGATACATGGGATCATCTCTGCCAGACTCGATCATCTGGAAGATGGCTCAAAGAGGATTCTTCAGGAAGCTTCAGTCATTGGACGTACTTTTCTTCATAATATCCTCAAGAGATGTACACAGCTAAAGGAAGAGTTTGACAGACATTTGACAGGGCTTGAACGTCTTGATTTGATCCACACGAGGTCCATTTTGCCGGATTTAGAATATACTTTTAAAAGTGCACTGACCCATGATGTGGTTTACAATGGTGTGCTCAAAAAAGAGCGTCAGACGATACATGAAAGAATCGGTTTGGTGATGGAGCATTTGTTCCAGGACAGACTTCCTGAATTTTATGAAACCTTGGCATTTCATTTCAAACAAGGACGATCTATCCATAAGGCTGTTAACTATTTGATAAGGGCGGGCGAGAAGAGCCTGGGAAGATATGCTGTTGAGGAATCCCATCAGTACTTCAAGGAGGCATTTAAGCTTCTAACACATAAACATGATAGGGACAAAGAAGAAGATGGGCTGCTTATCGATTTGCTTATCAAGTGGGCAATGGTCTTCTACTATCGAGGGGATTTTAAAGAGCAACTTGAATTACTCAGAGCACATGAGGATGTGGCTAAGTCTCTGGATGACAAGGCAAGACTTGGTATGTTTTATGCCTGGCTGGGTTTTACCTTGAATTTTAGGGAGAAAATCAGTGATTCTTATCATTATCTCTGCAAGGCCATTAAACTGGGTGAGGAGGTAGAGGATCAGCAAGTCATCGGCTACGCCTGCGCCTGGCTAACTTGGACCTGCCCGGAGCTGGGTCTTTTGGATGAAGCCATCCAATTTGGGGAAAGGGCCCAGGAAATAGCCAAGCTTTTTCCATCTGATCATTATCTTTACTTTAAGACCCAGGGAGGCATCGCATACACATGTGCATTAAGTGGCAATAGGAAAAGGGGTATGGATGCAGGAACCGAATTAATAGATTACGGTCAAAGACATTCCAATATCAGAAGTTTGTCACTCGGCCACTATGTTCAAGGGTATATCCATATGAGAGGCGGCGATTTCGAATCTGCCATTAAATGCTGCAAAAAAGCACTACAAGTTGCAAAGGATCCCTTTTATTCACAGATTTCAAGATTTCAGCTCGGTATAAACCTGGCATTAAATAATCAGTTTCAGGAAGCCGAGGAAGCTCTTAAGGAAATTCTGTTATATAGCCAGGATTTTGGTTGTGAAACCCTTGGAACGCCGACATCAGGCGTCATCGGATTGATTTTAATTGCCAATGGTCATATGAATGATGGGTTGAAACGACTCAAAGAAGCTCTGATGACATCTCATGAAAACCACAGGAAGCCACTGATAGCCACCTTCGAGCACAGCCTGGGCCGGTTCTATTTACAGATTGTGACCAAAACAGCACCTATTAGCTTTTCCATAATGGCAAAAAATGTCGGCTTTTTGTTGAAAAACGTGCCTTCCGCCGGGAAAAAGGCGGAAGATCATTTTAAAAAGGCGATTGAAGTTGCAAAGGAAATGGGGGCCAACACTATTTTAGGTTGGGCTTTACTCAATTTAGGACTCTTATACAAGGAAAGGGGAAAAAGCGATGAGGCCGGGGAATGTCTGACCGAGGCCATTCAGATTCTTGAACGGTGTGAATTAGAGACTTTATTAAATCAGGCAAAAGAGGCCCTGGAGGCGTTATCCGTTAATCGTTAATGGTTATTGGTTTGCAGATTATCATTGATCGGTTTTATATATCATTACTGATAGATATATGAAACCGTGACAAGTGCATTTTCAAATAACGGATAACCAATAACGAATAACATCCAATTGAGCATTTTTGCTCAATTGGGGTAGTACCTTAGTTGTGAATTTTGTGCATTTTGTGGCAAAATTTTTTTCACCACAAAGCACACGAAGAAACACGAAGATTTTTTATCCTTATTATCCTTCATGGTCGTAATCGTGGTTGGATAAAACATGACTTTTTTGGATCTTAGTTACTTAAAGCTCCTTGTAAAACCGAAAACCGAGAAACTAAAGAAGGAGTTTAGATAATGGAAGGAATATTGTTCAAGCAAATTATGTCCGTAGTAATTCCCTGGGCTTTTGCGTTTATAGCCGGTGTGTTGCTTCTTCGGTATAATCGAGAAAACAAAAATCCCTTGGAATGGAGTACGGTCGACCGTTGTCTTCTTCTTATCGCGCTATTTTGCTTTATGGGAGGTGCCTCTAATTTAGTAATCGGTATTTCTGTATCGATGTATTTTGAAAGCTTGCCTTGGGCTAATTGGACTATTGTTCAATCATATTATGAGATAAATCGAATTATCGGATTTCCCTGGGTAATTCTTGTGCTTATCGGTCTATGGCTCCGCAAGCGATCCCCTGAGAGTCGAGCTTTCGCGCACACCGTTATCCAACTTAATGCAATCCATATATCACTTGTAAGTTATACCTTCGGGCCGGTTACCCACCCCGGAGCGTTTCTTTTAAGCATGTCTATTGGGATTTTTAATTTTCTCCTTTTCGAAACGTCTATCGCTTTGCCGTGGATGGCGACCGTCACTGTTCTCCTTGTTGTCTCTACTATTGCCACCTGGATGGGTTTGATCCCCTATGCCCCATTATACACATCTTCACCCTTTCAGGATGGAAAGATCGATATTTTTTATTTGATAGGAACCATGGCCGTTGTAATGACGATTTTCCTCCTCATGCTTTTACTTATCGCTTACATTTTCGCTCGCTGGCGGGACCGCGAGAAAAAGGTGGCGGAAATGACCGGTCTTCTGAAGAAAATGTTCGGACGTTATCTATCAACTGAGGTTATGAACTCGCTCATAGAGAACCCTTCATCATTGGAACTTGGTGGCGAGCGAAGAAAGGTAACCATAATGATGACCGATCTACGAGGTTTTACAGCTTTGTCCGAACGTCTGGAACCGGAACAGGTGCTCCAAATGCTCAACTCCTATTTTGAAGTCATGGTGGACGTGATACTTCAATACCACGGCACCATCAATGAGATCATTGGTGACGCTCTTCTGGTTATTTTTGGCGCTCCACAAGAAATGCCGGACCAGACTCAGCAGGCAATTGCCTGCGCCATTGCTATGCAGAACGCCATGGCTGAAGTGAATAAGGAAAATCGCACCAATGGTCTTCCCAAGCTTGAAATGGGGATCGGACTCAATGAAACCGAGGTGATCGTAGGAAACGTCGGCTCCAGTAAAAGGAGCAAATATGCTGCGGTCGGAAGCGGAGTAAACATGACAAGCCGGATTGAGTCGTACACTGTTGGTGGGCAGATTCTAATTTCCGACTCTGTGCTCAAAGAGGCGGGCGAAATTTTGCGTATTGACGCTCAGCGCGAGGTGCTCCCCAAGGGTGCCGAAATGCCGTTAAAAATTTACGAAGTTGGCGGCATCGCCGGAAACTACAACTTGTCTCTGGATAAGAAAGACCCTGATTTTGTTTCCCTCCTGCGGAAGATCCCGTTGCGGTATACAATTCTTGGTGGTAAGCATATAGGCAAAGAGGGTCTTGATGGACTCATAGTCCGGCTTTCGAAGAAGAGTGCCGAGATTCATTTGAAAAAATCGATTGAACTTTTATCCAATCTCAAGATGAATTTGATAGATGCGGATGAAGAACTATCCTCTAAGGATTTCTACGGGAAGGTGATTGAATCTGCGGGGGAGAATGGGCGTACTCAAGTGGTCAGGTTTACTTCGATTCCACCGGAGATCAATGCCTATTTTCACTCTCACCGGCAGCATGCTGTTTCCAATAAAGATTAAACCCGATATGAAGGAACTGGGAAAAATTATACCAGAAGATTTGGTCTATACCGGTTGTCATAAATATATTCCGATTGACCAGTGTCTGAACTTCCGAGCTCATCGTGGGTACAATTTGAAGCG
>CAZQOH010000153.1:0-5835 GCA_964594355.1 uncultured Desulfobacterales bacterium | reverse complement strand
TTCGATTCTACCGGATAAAAAAGCTGTATATCTGATCATCACAGGAATAATCTGTCTGGGCACCTTTATCTGGCAGGAACTCCGGGTTCGATTTCCAGTGTTCGAGATCAAATTGTTCACTGAAAACAAATTGTTCACCTTTTCCAGTCTTGCAGCCTTAATCAATTATTCTGCGACTTTTGCCATCACTTTTTTAATCAGTCTTTATTTGCAGTATATTAAAGGTCTCTCCCCCCAGTTCGCCGGTACTATTCTCATTGCTCAGCCGATTCTTATGGCCATCTTTTCCCCGCTTGCAGGCAGATGGTCTGATCGAATCGAACCCCGTAAAATTGCTTCAGCAGGAATGGCGATTACAGCATTGGGATTGTCTCTTTTTGTATTCATTGGTTCTGAAACTGAGATAGTATATATTGTTTGTACCTTAGCAATGCTCGGATTCGGATTCGCCATGTTTTCATCGCCTAACATGAATGCCATTATGGGGTCTGTAGAAAAGCGGTTTTTTGGAATTGCGTCGGGGACAGTTGCAACTATGCGGTTGCTGGGGCAGATGATCAGCATGGCTATTGCCATGGTGGTTTTTACAATTTTCATAGGTCGGGAAGAGATTTCGCCAATTAATTATTATCTGTTTTTGAAAAGTGTAAAAGTCTCTTTTATAATTTCCGTTCTGCTTTGTACTATCGGTGTCTTCTTTTCATTTTTCAGAGGTGAACTGAGAAGTGACAACCGGTAATATACCGGTTGTGATAAATATGTTCCGATTGACCAGCGTCTGAACTTCCGAGCTCATCGTGGGTTCATTTGAAGCGTTCTTCAGCTCTTCATGAATCTTTTTCCAAAAATGCTCAATCTCGCTCGCAAATAACTTTTTACGAGTTTATCTCAATTTATTTCTTCACTTTCAAAGATAGCTCATTTAACTGCGCCTTGTTTGCCTCAGAAGGCGCATTGGTAAGAATACATGCCGCCTTCTGGGTTTTTGGAAATGCAATAACATCACGGATTGAGGAATACCCGCAGAGGATCATAACTATCCTGTCAAAGCCAAAGGCAACACCGCCGTGGGGAGGAGCACCTGATTCGAGCGCAGAAAGCAGAAAACCGAACTTACCCTCATATTCTTCCCGCTCCATGCCCAGAGCCTCAAAGACCTTTTCCTGAATAGCCCTTTGATGTGTACGGATGCTCCCTCCTCCAATTTCAAATCCATTTAAAACAAGATCATAGGCACGGGATCTCACGGAAAGGGGTTCATCTTGAAGTAAACCGTAATCTTCTTCAAGGGGTGCCGTAAAGGGATGATGGAGCGCTTGATACCGCTTTTCGGTTTCATCATATTCCAGCAGGGGGAAATGGGTTATCCATACAAATCTGAACTCATTTTCGTCTATCAGCCCAAGTCTTTTCCCGAGATGGTTTCTAAGGTGTCCAAGGGCTTCGTTTGCTATTGTTGGATGATCCGCTACGAAAAAAACAAGGTCACCAGGTTCAATGTCAACACGACGGATCATATCTTCTTTTTCCTGATCACTGAAAAACTTTGCAATTGGAGACTGCCAACCATCCTCCCTTACTTTTATCCAGGCAAGGCCCTTTGCCCTATAAACCGCGGTAAGCTCAGCCAGATCATCAATTTCTTTTCGCGATAAATTGATACAACCCTTTGCATTAAGCGCTTTGACTATCCCTCCTTTTTTCACAACACTGGAAAAGACTTTGAATCCTGAATCCCCAACAATGTCCGAGATATCTTTCAATTCAAGGGCAAAACGGGTGTCAGGTTTGTCAAGGCCAAAGCGGTCTAACGCCTCCTTATATGACAGACGCAAAAAGGGGGTTTTAACATCTACATCCAATACATTCTTAAAAAGTGCAGCCATCATGCCTTCGGAAACATCTATTATGTTATCTTCTCCCACAAAAGACATCTCAATATCTATCTGTGTAAATTCCGGCTGGCGGTCCGCTCTGAGGTCCTCATCTCTGAAGCAGCGGACAATCTGGTAATAACGATCAAATCCGGATATCATCAATAGCTGTTTAAAAATCTGGGGAGATTGAGGCAGAGCATAAAACATACCGGGATTTACCCTGCTTGGCACAAGATAGTCTCTTGCACCTTCAGGTGTACTGCGTGTTAAAAAAGGTGTCTCAATATCAAGGAATCCAAGCCCGTTCAAATATTGCCGTACCGAAGCAGAAGCTTTATGCCTAAGAATAATATTCTTTTGAAGTTGAGGACGACGCAGATCTATGTGACGATATGTAAGACGAACATTTTCTGATACATCCAGCCTGTCTTCAATTAAAAATGGAGGTGTTTTGGCGGCGCTTAATATTCTAAGTTCTGTCACCATTACCTCGATTTCGCCGGTAATTAAGTCGGGATTTATCATCCCCTCAGGTCTTTTCATTACATTTCCAAGAATCCCAAGGACATATTCATTTCGAATAGCATGGGCCTTTTCATGAATCTCTTTGTCCACCTTCGGGTTAAAGACAACCTGGGTTATGCCTTCCCTGTCGCGCAGATCGACAAATATGACCCCGCCGTGATCTCTCCGTCGCTGGACCCAGCCCATGAGAACTACTTCCGTGCCGATATCATCTGCACCAAGTTCGCAGCAATTATGGGTCCTCCTCATTTCTCCAAGTGCTTCAGTCAATTAATATGCTCCCTCCTTAATTGAAAGTTATTTGTTATTCGTTATTCGTTAGTCGAACTAATAGAACTAACCCGGAACCAAGGGATTGTAGATTATAGATTGATGATTTTAGATTTAATGAAGTCGCTTGCGCCGCGTGTCGCTCCGCTGTTTTGAATAAAAATGGAAAAATTCCTTAAATCTGCAATCTGCAATCTTAAATCTTCAATTCAAACGATCTGCGATCGTTCGAAATAGAGGCACAATACCGGCTAAAATTTTTTGTTTGCTTTTATATTCTCCACTACACAGTCGATGGGAATGGATATCTGCTCTTTTGTCTTCATATCCCGAAGGATAACCGATCCTTCTTCGATTTCCTTTTCTCCCACAATAAGCACATGCTCCGCGCCAAGCCTGTTTGCATATTTCATCTGGCTTTTTAAGCTTCTGTCACTAAAATCCATCTCGGATTGGATCCCTTCAAGACCAAGGACACAAATCCATTCAAAAGCCATTTCAATGCTTTTTTCACCAAGTGCGGCAATATAAATGTCCGGCTTCTTTTCAAAATCTTCATTTTTTAGGCCTGTCACCTCTGTTAATCTGTCAAACCCGATTGCAAACCCTGTCGCAGGCTGATCAGGACCACCAAGCGCCCTTACAAGGCCATCGTACCGACCGCCTCCAACCACCGCACTCTGAGCTCCTAAAGAACCTGTCTGCACCTCGAAGGTTGTTTTTGTATAATAGTCAAGACCCCTAACCAGACGCTTATCAACTACAAACGGGATATTCAACTTTTTAAGGGAGTCTTTTACCACCTTGAAATCATTTTCACATTCCGGACACAAATGATCGAGTATGGACGGTGCCTCAGACACTGTCTCCTGACATGAAGGTACCTTGCAATCAAGCACACGCAAGGGGTTCCGTTTTTGTCTTCTAAGACAGTCTGAACAGAGCACTTCTGTTACGGTGGATAAAAAATCAGACAGAACCTTTTTAAAGTTCGGGCGGCAAACCGGACACCCAAGTGAATTAATATGAGGCATAATATCAGTAACCGACAGCCTCGAAAAGAGTTCTACCAACATAAAGATGAGCTGTACATCAACAAACGGCGAAGCTACACCGAACACCTCGGCATTAATCTGATAAAATTGTCTGTAGCGTCCCTTTTGGGGTCTTTCCCTGCGGAACATGGGACCAATTGTATAAAATTTCTGAACAGGATCCTTTGCATAGAGTTTGTGTTGAATGTAGGATCGCACAATAGATGCGGTCGCCTCCGGACGAAGTGTAATCAAATCGCCCTTTCTGTCGGGGAAAGTATACATCTCCTTTTCAACAATATCGGTATCTTCACCGATACTTCGCGCAAACAATTCGGAACGCTCCATAATCGGAATGCGGATTTCCTTAAATCCGAAATCCTCAAAAAGAGAACGGGCAACCTTTTCTATTTGCTGCCAAAGTTCAACTTCGCCTGGAAGTATATCTTTAAAGCCTCTAATTAACTGTATCATTTTGATCGTCTCAATTTGTGGATCTTAATTTGAAATTTTCCGCTTTTTGCTTTTATCTTTTTGAGCATTATCTTCTATTCAGAAATGACCACTTAGTCAATACTAATTATTTTTTTGCCACAAAGGCACCAAGACACAAAGATTATTTAATGTCCATCCGGAAACAGCATCTTTTGGTTTAATATGATGGTCTTGTAAAAAGTTACAAAAGCGACTCTTTTACGAGAGTGTTTTGTATAATGAATTCGATTTTTTACGAATTCATCATACATCATTCTTTCTCTTTGTGTCATAGTGTCTTCGTGGCGCAATATCTACCATTTTTCATTTATAGTTGACAAGTTAATTAAGTTTTTCGTAAATTTTGATAGTATTTTATTTTGAAAAAATATTATGAGAGGTTTGAATGGCTACTTTAAGTAAAAATAACTCTTTGTCCGATATAGAAGGACTAATCGTCGGAAATTATACCGATATGGATGCTGCCTGCGGTGTAACAGTGGTTATCTGCAAGGAAGGTGCGGTGGCCGGCGTGGACGTTCGGGGCTCGGCACCCGGTACACGAGAAACCGATCTTTTGGAACCCCTTAACCTTGTGGAGAGAGTACAGGCGATAGTACTATCCGGAGGATCGGTATATGGTCTTTCCGCCTCTGATGGAGTGGTACGCTGGTTGGCGGAAAAGGGCCTGGGTTTTCCCTTGGATGATCAACATGTGGCACCTATTGTACCGGCGGCAGTCCTCTATGATCTGGGTCGGGGAAGTGATTTTATACCGCCTATTAATTCCGATTGGGGTCTAAAAGCTTGTTTAGCGGCCAAAGATGGACCAATATCTACAGGCTGTGTTGGAGCTGGAACAGGTGCTTTGTCCGGCAGCATCAAGGGTGGTCTGGGAACAGCCGGTTTGATTCTCGATTCAGGAATCACCGTAGCTGCACTGGTTGCTGTAAACTCCTTTGGTTCCGTAATCAACCCGGCCACAGGCCGCTTCTGGGAAATTGATCTTGAGGTTTCAGACGAGTTCGGTGAGCAAGGAAGACGCTCTGTTGAATTGCCCATACCTCCTGATGCATCACCATCCAAAAATACCACCATCGGTATTGTAGCCACTGATGCCGTCCTGGCTAAAACTCAAGCAAAAAAAATAGCCCAGATGGCCCACGATGGCATGGCAAGGGCTATTCGGCCGTCCCATACCTTATTCGACGGCGATACCATTTTCAGCTTGGCAACAGGTAAAAAAAAGTTGCCTGAAATACCCGGTTTCTTCGTAGCTCCCCAGGCACAAGCCGTAAACGAGATAGGCCATGCCGCTTCAAATTGCATGTCCAGAGCCATCATCCACGCAGTTCTGGCAGCAAAAAGTCAATTCAATATAACCGCATTTCGTGATCTCAAGGTCCGTTAATATCTTGCGAAAAAATATTGTATTTTCCTTAAAAATCGTTATATAGTTTCTGAATGAAAATCCTAAAAATTTTCCCCCTTTTGCAAAGGGAGACCGGGGGGATTTTTCAGGAAATGGTTAAATAAGTTCAAATCTCGTTAAGTCGTTGACTCAACCACTTAACCAATCAACTATTTGACGATGTCTGAAATTATACCGGTTGTCATAAATATGTTCCGATTGACCAGCGTCTGAACTTCCGAGC